>JAICUM010000471.1 GCA_025935855.1 Pirellulales bacterium
CGCCGCACTTCGGCTTGTCGGTCGCCGAGTCGGCCCAATCGAGCGAGTCGCTATGGGTAAGCGTCATGTACCGCGCGCCCAGCCCGTAGAGTTGCCGCAACACGGGAATCGAATTCTCGATCGAGTAACCGCCTTCCACGCCGATGAGCGAGGCGATCTTTCCGGACTTGTGAATCCGCTCGATGTCGTCGGCGGTGAGCGCCAGCTCGAACGTCTCTGGATACCGGGCAATCATCGCCTTCACGAGCTCGATTTGTTCGAGCGTGGTGGTCAGCGCCGTGCCGCGCCGGGCCGTCTCGGTCGGCACCCACACCGACCAGAACTGTGCGCCGACGCCCCCCTCGCGCAGCCGCGGAATATCCGTCTGCAGCTTTGGCTGCCGCTGCGAGATATCGAGCTTGTCGAACTTGCCGCCGCCCTTCTTACGAATTTCCCAAGCCAGATCGTTGTGCCCGTCGATCAGCAGCGACGACGCGTGCAGCTTGCGCGCTTTCTCGGTCAGCACGACCGGCTTGCGAGTGTCCTTCGCCGCCACGTCGGCCGCCTGCAAGGCGCCGGGGCAGCATACTAAGAGTGCAAACGACGAAACGCAGAGTCGAGAAAGTATCATCCCCGTAGCGGCGACTTTTAGTCGCCGTTTTCCCGTAGTGGCGGCTTCTAGCCGCCGCGAAACTTAGTGGCTTTTCGAACTCACGGCGGTTAAAAACCGCCGCTACTTTTCTTGTAACTTCTTCCACCCATAGCGAAACAAATTCCGCGTATCGACATACCGCGAATCGCCTGACGGTGCGCCGAGCACCACGACAATCAGCGAATCATCGCCGCGCTCGCCGCTCGATACCAAACACGCTCCCGCCGCGCTGGTCGTCCCCGTCTTCACGCCATTGTAGCCTTCGATCCCGAGCAGATTGTTCGTGTTCTTCCAAACGACATTCCGCTTGTACCCGCCTGGGCCCTCGACGGTGCTCGCATGTTGTCGCGTCGAAACCACCTTACGGAACAGCGGCGCCTTCATCGCCTCGGAAGCCAGCTTCAACAGGTCCGCCGCGCTCGCCTTGTGCTTCTCATCCGTCAGGCCGTGGGTGTTGGTGAAGTGCGACTCTTTGAGCCCAAGCTCCTTGGCCTGCTCGTTCATTGCCTCGATGAACGCCTTGTACGCTTTGGTCGGCGAATCAACGTCCTCGCCGCCGCCGGCGGCGAGCCGCTTGCCGAAATGCTCGGCGAACGCCACCGTCGCGTCGTTGCCCGACGGCAGCAGCATGCCGTACATCAGCTCGCGAACGCTCACCTCCTCGCCGACCCGCAGCTCGGAGCTGGAGCCGATCGTATCGTCGGCCCGCTTCGAGAATTTGACTGTCTCGTCGAGCACGTCCGGATGCTCGGCGGCGTACTTCACGATCAAATACGCCGTCATGATCTTGGTCGTGCTGGCGATGTCGAGCGGCTTGTGCTCGTCGTGGCCCCACAGCACCTTGCCCGTCTTCGGGTCGCCAATCGCCCACGCCTTGCACGACACAAACGGCGGCCCGTCGAGCGAATCGGCCGGCTCTTTCTTCAGCTTCTTCGCGTTGAACTTTTCAGGATCTTCGATCTTCGATCCTTCGTCCGCCAGCGGGCCGAGCGCCTTCCACGTTTCCTTGCCGACAATGCCGGTCACCTTCAACTTCTTGGATTTCTGAAAATCTCTCACGGCCTTTTCAGTCATCGGGCCGAAGTCGCCGTCGGCCGTCAGCTCGGGCGAGGGTTTCATCCGTTCGTTGAGCGTCCGCTGCAGACCTTCGACCAGGGAGCCGTTAGAGCCCATCTTTAATTCACCCGAGGAGGCGGCGCTCTCCGGCGCCTCGGCGTCCCCGCTGAACTGCCGGTACGCGATCTGGGCGATCCGCCCGCACAGGATTTCCGCCGCATTGCGATCGCCCCAACTGTGATCCGCGTTGCCGTCGGTCAGCACGCAAATCGCGATGGGCCCTTTCGGACCGTCGATCAATGCCGCGTCAGTTCGCGTCGCATCCACGGAGCCAGTCTTTTGAGCAATCTTCACGCTCGGCAAAAATCGCGAAAACTTCTGCTTGTCGTCGCAAGCGTACATGTGCTTGAGCATCTTGTCGCTCGCGTCGCGGCTCACCAGTTCGCGTTTGCTCAGCTTCTCCAGCAGCTTCACCATGTCGCCGGCCGTCGTGCTGCCGAGGCTGTATTTCTTGCTCCGCTCAGGGAAAATCGACGTGTCGCGGCGGAAGACTTTCGAGTTGAGCTTGGTCTCCGGACAGCCGAGCTTTTCCATCTCCTCTGCCACGGGCTTCAGCCCGACCTTGTCGATGACCAGGTTCGTTGCCGTGTTGTCGGAATAGACGATCATCAGGTGGATGGCGTCCCGTAGCGTCATCGTTACGCCGTCGGAGAAGTGATCGGTGAGAATCCCCGAGCCGGGGACCTTGTCGTCCTTCTTGAGCGTGATCTTGTCGTCCTCGCTGAGCTTGCCGTCCTCCATCTGCTGATACGCGGTGATCATCAGCGGGAACTTGATCAAGCTCGCCGTTGGCATGACGTCGGCGGCGTTGTGCTCGAACGTCTTTTCGGTCTTCAAATCCTTGATGACGACCGCCACGTGGCCTTTGTGCGCGTCAATCAGCGGTTTGAGTTGGTCCGCGAGCTCATCGGCCCGCAACGGCAACGCAACGAGACAACAAGCAACAAAGGCGAGACGGAGACGAGACATGGATGCCCCCAGTAGGTCCCTTCTGCCGGAAGGGACCTCACGAATGACCAATGGATTCTCAATCGAAAAGGTCCCGCTCGGCAAGCGGGACCTACAGAAGCCGCACGCCAGTGCCGTTTTCTTTCGGGAACACCGCCCGGCCGCGATCGACTTTCACGCCGTCGGCGATGTCGCTTGCCAAGAGCGCTGCGCCGTCCATGTCTACATAATCCAACAGCGGCAAGAGCTGGGCAACGGCCGAGATGCCGACTGTCGATTCCGTCATGCAGCCGACCATCGCCTTCATGCCCAGCTCGCGGGCCTTCACGACCATCCGCCGCGCCGGCGTCAGGCCGCCGCATTTGACGAGCTTCACGTTCACGCCGTGGAAATGGCCGACGCACCGCTGGACGTCGCTCTCGGCGATGCAACTTTCGTCCGCCACGATCGGCAGCGCCGACTCTTGACAAACCCGCTTCACGGCGTCCCATTCCTTCGCCGGCAGCGGCTGCTCGATGAACTCGACGCCGAGCCTGGCAAGCTCCTTCGAGTTGGCGATCGCCTCGTCCGCGGTCCAGCCGCAGTTGGCGTCCACGCGGAACACCGCGTCGGTGTGCTTGCGCAGCTCGCGGACGATTTCAATGTCCTGCTTCGTGCCGAGTTTGATCTTGTAGATCGGCCAGCCCGGCATTTCGAGCATCTTCTTGACCATCACCTCGATCGTGTCGATGCCGATGGTGTAGTTCGACTGCGGGATGCGGTCCGTCGAAAGGCCCCACAGCTTGTAAACCGGCGCCCCCTGCTGCTTGCCGTACAGGTCCCACGCCGCTTCATCCAGCGCGCATTGGGCGAAGGGATTGTCCTTCAGCAGCGGCCAGGTCTTCGCCCACAGCTTTTCGGGGTCGAGCGGCTCCGCGGATTCGACAATCGACCGCACGGTTTCCAGCGCGCCGCGCATGAGCTCAAGGGTCGCGCCGTAGTACTTGTTGGTCGTCGCCTCGCCGTAGCCGCGATGCGTGCCGTCGCTCAGCTCGACAATGAGCGTCGGCTGCACGCTGGTCGATTCGCGCGAAATGGAAAACACATGCCTTAACGGCAACTGAAAATCATGCGTCGTCAACCGAATCATGGTTTACTCCGCGCTGTGAATAGGCCCGCGAATCATGCGATTCGACGCAAAAAACGTTGAACAGGAGGTAACAGAGGGAACAGAGGAGAAAGAATAGGAACGAAGAGGGAAAGACCGGATCTCCTCGTCTTTCTCTGTTTCCTCTGTTCCCTCCCATGAAAGTTTTTCCGTCAAGGTCTGTAAGTCATGCGGCTTGTGGTACTTGACCAACCTCCCATTCGCACTAGC
>JAICUM010000024.1 GCA_025935855.1 Pirellulales bacterium
AGGACTCAAACCTGTCAACGGCCATTCTTGGCCAGACCAGTTTTGAGCACGAAAAAGTGGGACCCCTACGAGAAGTCCACAATCCAAAAATCAAAATGCTCAGCTATACCCGAGTCGGCTGAAAACTGGACGTCGCTTTCGACATCGGATGTTGAAGTCGGTGTCAGCGACGCTCACTGCTCAGCCGCGAAAAGCATAGCGCCGAGCCGCGGAATCGCTCCCACGCGCAGCGCCTGTTGAGCCGAGCTTTGCTCTTTGACAACTTAACCCCCAGCAGAAGCGCGGCAACGCGTGAGCGGATCGCGGTGCGCGCCGAGGTTCGCCGGTTTTTGTCGCGACAAACCTCAATTGTCGCCTCGAAAACCGCTTCTAAGTCCCAGCACTCAAAGGACTAAGAATTCTGTCGCCTAAAATGCGTTCACGCCTTTCGCGACAACTGACAGAATCCGCCACTGCAATACGAGTAGGATGGGTTGGCCGTCCTCGGCAACCCATCAACCGTGACACGCGCAAAACACTCGATGGGTTCCTCGCCGGCGAGCGAACCCATCCTACCCGGAAAAACGGCGCGCCATCACGATGGCGCGGAGGTCTGGGCTACGAGCTTTTGCCGCTCGGTGACGGTGCGTTCGATCGCCGAGATAAGTTGGTCCAGGATGAAGGGCTTGTAGAGCACGTCCTTCACTCCCTCACGGCGACATTTCACGATGGTGTGGTCTTTGTCCCAGCCGAATCCGCTCATCAGCACGAGCGGGACGTAATCCGTCAGCTCGCGAAGCTTCATGAGCAGCTCATAGGCGGACATGTCCGGCAGGCGGATGTCGCTGATGATGACGTCGTATTGCTGGTCGGGGCCAAGATTGCGGACCATCAACCGGGCCTCAGCCCCATCGTGGGCCGTTTCGATGTAGCAGCCGTAGCGGTCCAGTAGCTCGTGGGCCGCGCCGCGGACGGATTCATCGGCGTCCACCACCAGAATTCGCTTGCCCATGAGAAGCGGGCGGGATTCCACCAAGGCGCCGGTGGGATGAGCCTGAACCGGGGCCATCTTCTGGCCAACCTTTTGGATAACGCGCTTGATGTCGCGGGCGTTGCGGAGGATGCCTTGCAGCCGAGCGGCAATCTTTGGATCGAGATCGACCGACTGCTCCATGACGTTCACGGCGTCGTTCAGGATGTCGTCCACCGGCAGGGCAACGGCGGCGTGAATCGCCTCGACGCTGGCAGCCGCAACGGCAGCTTTTTCGGCGGCGAGCAGCTCCAGCGTGTTCAAGGCCAGGGCTACGTTGCGGCCGAAGATTTCCAGGAACTGCAGGTCACTCTCGCTGAAGGCGTCCGACTCGGGGCTTTCGACGTTCAGCGTGCCGATGACCTGGTCGTGCAGCAGCAGCGGAACGGTGAGCGAGCTACGAGCGCCCTTGGCGCCTTCCAGATACAGCGGATCCTCGACCGCATTGCCACAAGCGTAACTTTTGCCAGTGGCAGCGACATAGCCAGTGACGCCATTGTCGGTTTCCGAGGCGTAGAGCTTTCGCGACAAGGCGGTCGGTTCCATGCCGACCGCCATCAGGGGATGCAGCTCGCCGGTCTCCTGGTCCAGCATGCGGATTTCGATGACATCCAGGTGCAGGACGTCCTGCATGCAGTGAAGGATGTTTTCCTTCAACAGTGAGACGCGTTCGCTGTAATCCAGCTCGGCGACATCGGCCGGCACGAGATCGCCGAGCTCGGTGCCGGCCTGGTGGATCGCCGCGAGCTTTTGCTGCTGGAGGATTTCGCTGGTGACGTCGTGGACCGTGACGATTAAATGCGTCGGCCGGCCGCTGGAATCCGCCAGAGGCGCGGCGTGGAGGCGGTAATATTTATTGTCACAACAGCGAATGACCGAGGCGGTGGACTCACGAGAGGCCAGCGCCGTGTGAAACGGACAGAAATCCGGGCCTAGAATCTCGGGATGGCCGAAGACTTCGTAAAAGTTGGCGCCGACGATCTCGTCGCGATTGAACCACTCCTTCAGGCGGCCGTTGCCCCAGGCGATGGTGCTATCGGCGTCGAGCAGTACGACGCCGTCGGGCATCCATTGCAGGATGCGGTCGTTCTGCAGGAGCCGTCCGACGTCGCTGGCTTCCTCGAAGCGGTCGGCATCGACGTAGATTCCGGCGAACTCCTTGCGTCCCATGAGGGCGAGGGCCTTCAGGGAGGATTGGACCTGCTCGACAATCACCGCGTCGCCGAGGCGGCGCTGGAGATCGACCTGCGCATCGTGGGCGCCGCCGAGATACAGGATCTTTGGCCGTGAGGCGGGGGCGCCGTTGGAGGACGCTGATTCGTGCGAGGCGGGGGGTTCAAACACCACGCATTTCCCAGGGGCGAGTCGGTGGGTGGCGCGATCAGTGGCGAGCGTGCGGGGGGTGGGAACTCGCCGGGCGGTACTTGACTTTCCTTTAAGTATAGGAGGTCTCGCGCGGGCCAACAAGTTGAATCTCGCCTGGCGTGATCCGTGCGCCGCTCGAAATCGACGTTCCGACGTAAAGGCGGAGGACGGCCTGCCATTTGTGCAGTTTCCGCCGTACAATTTCGGCCCCGGCGCCGCTGGCAGCGCTGATCTAGGCGTTTCTCCAAGTCGTTCTCAATTGTGCCATTTGCTTTAGCTGGCTGAAATTCTCCATGTCTCGATCTCGTGTTGTTGTTCCCTCGACTCGGCTACGGAATGTGGCCATCATCGCGCATGTTGACCACGGCAAGACCACGCTGGTGGACAAGCTGGTGTATCAATCGGGCCTGTATCGCAATGAAGAACTGGACAAGCTCGCCGGCGGGCAGCATGGCCTCATTCTCGACAGCAACGACCTGGAGCGCGAGCGGGGCATTACGATCATCAGCAAGAATTGCGCGGTGACGTACAAGGCGAGCGACGGCGAAGTGTATCGGATCAACCTGATCGACACGCCGGGGCACGCGGACTTTGGCGGCGAGGTGGAGCGCGTGCTGGGAATGGCGTCCGGGACGCTGCTGCTGGTGGACGCCTACGAGGGGCCGATGCCGCAGACGCGGTTTGTGCTGCAGAAGTCGCTGGAGCGGGGGCTGAAGCCGATTTTGGTGGTCAACAAGGTTGACCGGCCGGATGCGCGGCCGCAGGAAGTGGTCGATGAGGTGTTTGACTTGCTGGTGGATTTGGACGCGCCGGACGAAGTACTCGATTTTCAGGTCATCTTCGCGTCGGCCAAGCAAGGCTGGGCAACCACTGATCTGAATCAGCCGAGTAGTTCACTGGCGCCGCTGTTCGAGGCGATCGTGGCACACGTGCCGGCGCCGGACGACGGGCAGCGCGCGAAAGAGCCGCTGCAGTTTCAGGTGACGACGCTCGACTATTCAGATTATGTGGGCCGGATTGCGATTGGGCGCGTTCATGCCGGCACGGTCGAGCGCCGGCAGCGCGTGGCCGTGATCGATCACCTGGGCGAGGTTTCGCGGAAGCAAATCGCTCAGGTCTTAGCGTTCGAAGGCTTGGAGCGCGTGGAGGTCGAGTCGGTGGGGGCTGGTGATCTGTGCGCGCTGGTCGGCCTGGAGCCGATCGAAATTGGCGACACCGTGGCCGACGCCGATCATCCGCACGCGCTGCCGGCGGTACACGTGGACGAGCCGACGCTGCACATGATGTTTCGCGTGAACGACGGGCCGTTCTCGGGCCGGGACGGGAAGTTCCTGACGAGCCGACAGATCTCCGAGCGTCTCGAGCGCGAGTTGCGTTCAAACGTGGCACTGCGCGTCGCGCCCGGGCCGACGCAGGAGCAGTTCCGCGTGTCGGGCCGCGGCCTGATGCATTTGGGCATTTTGATTGAGAACATGCGGCGCGAGGGGTTCGAGTTGTGCGTCGGCAAGCCGCAGGTGATTCACCGCGAGATCAACCATGTGAAGTGCGAGCCGATCGAGCAGTTGGTGGTGGACTGCCCGGACGATTGCCAGAACTCGGTGATGGCGTTGTTGGGCGACCGGCGAGCGGAGCTCGTGAAAATGGGCCGTCGCTCTTCGACGAGCGGCTTTGTGCATTTGGAATTCCGCATTCCGGCGCGGTCGCTCATGGGCCTTAGGAGCCGGATGCTGAACGCCACGAAGGGGCAGGCGATCATGCACCACACGCTGATCGGCTATGAGCCGCTGAAGGGTGAGCTGCCGCATCGGTCGATGGGCGTGCTGATCGCCAATGAGACCGGGCAAGCCACGGCTTACTCGCTCGACGCCCTTTACGACCGCGGCGTGTTCTTCATCCGGCCGGGCGACCAGGTGTATGAGGGACAAGTCGTCGGCGAGCATTGCCGAGCAGGGGATCTCGTGGTGAATGTTGTTCGCGGCAAGAAGCTGACGAACGTGCGCGCGGCTGGCAAGGATGAGAACGCCCAAGTTCGCCCGGTACGCGAGATGTCGCTCGAGTCGTGCCTGGAGTACATCGAGGACGACGAACTGGTCGAAATAACGCCGAAGAACGTGCGGCTGCGAAAGGCGCTGCTCTTGGAAAATGACCGGAAGCGTGAGGCGCGGAAGGCGGCGGCCTTAGCGGTCGAGGTTTAGCGGTAGGCTCGGGAGCCGCCGCAAAGCCGGCAAAATCGGGGCCTGCGGGCGTCGCTGCTAGTTGTGACCTATTCTTTTCTAGCAGTCCTTGGGGGCTGACATTGAGTGGCTCATTCGTTGCGCCAAGGAATAGGACAATGCTCGGCTGTCGAGACGCAGGGGAACGTCGCCGTATAATCAGGCGCGGCGCTTCAGCGCTGGAGTTTGTGGGGCTTTTTACGGCGCTCACCGGGGGGCTTGTGCTTGGCTCGTTGTACCTTGGCGTCGATGTGAAGGGCGCCGCGCGACGGCTGCTGAATCAAAGCGCGGCTTCCAAGCCGGCTGTGGCAGTGACGCCACCATCGAACCAAACGCCAACTGTTCCGGCCGTTCAAGCGCCGGCGGCCGTTCCCGCGAAGCCGGCAAGCGAACCGGCCGAAGTCAATGCGGACGCAGAGCCAGCGACTGCATCGCGATCGGATTCGTCCTTGATCGCAAGTCTGGAACTGACTGACGAGCAGCGGCGGCAGCTAACGCGCGTTTATTGGGACGCGCTGAACGGCTACATGAAGCAAGAAGTTGAGCACCGCACGCACAGCGTTGGCACGGGCGGCGACCTGGCGCTTTACGATCTTCTGCAAGCTCGCAGCGAGGGGCACGACGCAGCGGCGAAGGCGATCTCGGAGTTGGAAACCAACGGCGTCGATTCCCGCGTGCTGGCCTATGGCGAGAAGGCGCTGGCTTGGCATCAGGAGGGCGCGAAGCTTTACGCTCGGGCCAAGGATTTGCTGACGGATGCGCCAACCGCCCAGTTAAGCGGGCCGTTCGCTCAAAGCTGGCAAAGCGCGGCGACGCAGCACCAAATGGAAGAGCGGCTGTTGGCAGAGAAGCGTGAGGCGGTGCGGTCTTATCTGGGGCACGAGGGAAGTCCGAAGAAATAGGCCTGGAAAGCCGGTTCGGCGTTGCCAGCAGCTAGCGACGGAAAAGTCGCCGCATTTTCGCTCATCGACGCAGGCGCTGGACGCCGATGACAACGCCAGCAGTGTGATCATGGGCATTGCTTGAAGCGATGTCTTTATTTTCTCTTGTCGAGGACGATGGCGTGCTTTCTCTTCTTGCACCTCTCACCAACCCCTTGGCCGCGACGGTGGTTGCCGCGGCGGGGGAAGCGGCCAGTATCGCGACGAAGCCGTTCGCGGCGTTTCTGAATCCGTCGAAAGCGGATGACGCGGACGATACTTCGGCCGCCACGCCAACGCTTGAGGCTGACGTGCTCAGCAAATTGCAGAAGCTATTCAAGTCGGTCGGCGTGCCGGAAGGCGAGCGGGTCACGCTGCACATTGACAAGAAGACGGGCTCGATCACGGTTGGCGATGACCAGCCGTTGGCAGCGGAGATCGAAGCGGCCCTGCGGAATGATACGAAGCTGGCCGGCGATATTCGGCGGTTGGCGAAGGTGAAGGATCTCTTTCACAGTTCGCCGCTCGTCGCGGAAACGGAAGTGGAGGCCGCGGTTGGCGAGGGTGGGGCGGTTGGGCTGACTTGGCTGTAAATGTATCGGTGACTTTTAGTCGCCGCGTTCTTTTAAAAATGCTTTCACGGCGACTAAAAGTCGCCGCTACTTGAGTTGCTTCGCTAGTTTTTCGGCGGCGGTGCGTCCGCTGTGGATGCATTGGGGGATGCCGACGCCGTGGTAAGCATTGCCGGCGAGTTGTAAGCGAGGCAAAGTCGCCGCACGTTTCTCGATGGCTTCCACGCGATTCAAATGACCGACGTGGTATTGCGGCATTGAATGCCGCCAGCGCGCGAGGTGGACCTCCGTCGGCCGTTCTTGGGCGCCGATGAGTTCGGCCAGCTGTTGTTCCGCGATTGAGATGAGTTCCGTGTCCTCGCGATCAACGAGCTGCGGATTCAACGCTCCGCCCATGAACACGCGAATTACGGCGTGGTCGGCCGCCGCGTGGCTGGGAAATTTTACGGTCGAAAAGCTGGCGGCGACGATCGGCCGGTTCTCGATGGCCGGCACGACGGCGCCAAAGCCGTCGAGCGGATGGGCGATTTGGCCTCGCTTGTAAACAAGCGTCACGACAACGCTGCTGGCATATTCGATGGCAGCCAGATCATCGGCCAGTTGGCGATCCACGTTGCCCATCAGCTTGGCGGCCAGCGGCGCCGGCGTGGCGATGATGATGCCGTCGGCTTGGATCGCAGTTTGGCTATCGGCGAAATCCAACCGCCACTGGCCGTTTTCGGCGCGCGCAACGTTATTGACCGCCGAGTTCAGATGAATCGAACCGTCGGGCAAAGCATCGGCGAGGGCTTCGACGAGCGAGCGGATGCCGCGCCGGAGCGTCACGAATTGGCCATAGCGGGCCGCGGCCGTTTTTTGCTTCCTGCCGACTTCTTGACCTGACTCATGGCCCTTGGGCGGCGGCTCACGCCTTTTTGCCAGAACCGCACGCCAGAGGCTGCCGTAGTTGCGCTCCGCTTCGAGGAATTCCGGGTACGTCGCAGCCAGGCTGAGTTTGGTGGCATCGGCCACGAAGATACCGGCGATCAGTGGCTGAACGAGACGTTCATAGGCTTCGCGGCCGACGCGGCGTATAGCGAAGCTCTCGACGCTTTCGTCATAGCCGGGATCCAAGGCTGCCGCGGGCCGGCGAATGAACGGTTCGGCCAACAATCTCAGCTTGCCGCGAACGCTTAGGACCGGCGAGCGCCAAATGGCGGATCGGTCGTACGGCTGCATCAAAACGAAGCCCTCGGGGACAGGCAGCAGCTTGCCATTGCGAACGACCAACGCCCGGCGATGATGCTCATTGGTGGGAATGAGCTGATCAGCTAGGCCGAGCTCTCGGCATAGTTCCAGCGCCCACGGCTTGGCGATTAAAAAGCTGTCGGCGCCTTGCTCGAGCAGCGAGTTGTGCGTGCGAATTGTCTGGAGTGGTCCGCCGAGTCGATCCCTGGCTTCATACAAATAAAACTCGCCGTGCGGAAGAAGCTGAAGCAGGCGGTGGGCGGCGGCGAGTCCCGTAATACCACCGCCGATCACGGCGACGCGCGGACGATGAGACTTTTCTGGTAAGTCGGCCACGCGGGCGATCTTACCAGATAGTACGGCTCGATCGCCACGGCCAGTAGGAGTTCGGCTTAGCGCCGAAGCGAATGTTCATGCCGGCCGTGAGGACGATGTTGTTCATTGTGTCGAAGCCTTCACTGCCAAAGGCAAGATTGTCGGTCACTTCGAGTCGCCAAGCCAGCCAATGCGTCTGCATGAACTGGAGGCCCATGCCGAAGGGCATTCCCAGGAGCGTGGCTTCTTGATCGGTGCCGTCGAGGCGAATGGAGCCGACGCGGCTCAGGCCCATGCCAAGCAGGAAGTACGGACGAACGCGGGTATCGCCCCAGGGGTAGTAGATGAGGTCAACGTCGCTCACCATGTAGCGGCCGGAGATGCCGTCGTTGGTCGTATCGGCAAAGACCATGGGGTCGGCCCAGCCGTAACGCCACTCGATGCCCCAGTAGTAATCGAAGTCCCAGCCGAGGCGGATGCCGCCGTACGTTCCGTTCGACTGCTTGACGCGGCCGTGGTCGGGGCTGTCGCTGAGCAACGGGCCGATGAACCAGTCGAAATGGTAGGGCCGGTTGAGCCAACTGCTGTAGGGAAGCGGCACGTTCTTGTCGAGGAAGCGGCCTTCGGTCGAAGAGTGGTGGAAGCCCCAGTGGCGCATCCAGTCGAAAGGGCGCAGGTCGGGTTCGTCGCCGTAGATGGACTGGCCTTCCTCGACGATTGGCTTGTACTCGGGGAAGTCGGCGGCGTGGGGATCGAGAAGCTCCGCTTCGGAAAGAACTCCATCGCGAGCGGATGGGTTTTCAGAAAGCGGGTCGGCGGGTAATTCTTCAGCCGCCGGCTGAGAGGCGTCGGCTGCTGGCTTCGGCTGTTTGGCGACTGCGTGACGGGCAGAAATTAAAGCCAAGCAGCAGACGGCCAACAGGCACGCGCGCGCGGCGCGTAGGACGATCGGCGCGTAGCATAATCGTTGAAGTGCCATAGCCGAAAAGCGGCGAGCGGTGATTCGCGAGACAAGGGCCGCCAACGCGGGGCGGGATTATGGCAAGCGGCGATAGCGGCGTCAATTGAAGGAAGCGCAAGAAAAAGGCGGCGTCCGTCGGATCGGACGCCGCCTGTGTTTTCCAGTTGAACGTCTGCTAGCAATCCGCCTAGGGCGACGATGCGGTCCGCACGGCTCCGCTTTCGGCCGGAGCCTTCGCGGAGGCGCCACCCGCCGCTGGCGTTGCTGGCTGGGCAGGCGCTGGCGGAGCTTGGATCACCGTCGCCGAGGCGACCAGCGAGGCGCCGCGGTTTTCACGATCGGTCTTGATGCGGATCGGCGTCTCGATCTTGGCGGGATGTTCGCCGGCTTTGAAGGTGACTTCCACGAAGTGGACCTTTTTCGCCTCGTCGTTATCCTTCTTGAAGTCGAAGCAATCCTCACCGCAATCGACGTCCATGATTTTGAACGGGTCCTTGCCGCGGACGACGATCTTTCTGGTGACATGCGCCCCCGGCGGCAACTCGCCAAGAACAAGCATTGAAGGTTGGACCGAGAACTCAGGCCGGACGTGGCCGCTGACGATCAACGGAATCCGCTGGTTCTCCGGGCGGCTATCGTTGGTGATGACCGTCAGTTGATCCTTCACAAATCCTGCGGGGACATTGGGCTTCAGCCGCACGAGCAGGTTGTAGGTCACCTTGCCGGCGGTGCGTTCGGCTTCCTGGAGCTCGACTTCGAAGTTGTCGTTGTCGTTCGTGACGTCGGTAATCTGCCAATCGCCGCGGCCGGCGTACATGACCTGAACGCGCTGGTCCTTCGGCTCGCCTTCGTTTACCTCGCCGAACTCAATGGAACCGGGGTTGAAGACAATGTCGCTGCGGATATAGCCGTGGACGTGGAGCTGAACCTCGGCGGGATAGGAGCCGCCGAAGGTGACAGTCAACGTGGCGCCCTTCTGGCCGACGTGCGTGCGGGTGTTGAATCGCGCGGCGATATACGCCTTTTCGTGCGTCTTGAGCGTGACGCTGTCGGCGGGGACGCCGGGAGCCGACTCGATCGACGGGGAGGTGCATCCGCAGCTTGAGCGGACGCCCATCAGAATCATGTCTTGCTTGTAGAGGTTGGTGACCTCGAAGCGATACACCGTGTCGGCCCCGCGGGCAACCGTGGTGAAATCGTGGTCCAGCGTATTGAACATCTTGTCGGCCCAGGTTTGCCCGTGAGCCGTCGCGGCGGCGAGACCGAACGCCGCGAGAAGCGAAACGCCAACTTTGCGCAACACGTTACCGTCCTCCGAACAGAGAGACTCTGTGACTGCGCAACTCCCTTTGCTTGTTGAAGTGATTCATGAAGTGCATCCTTTGCCTCAGGTCGAGTGGACTTCTCCCTGCTTGGACGCAGCTATTGTAGTGCGTGGGCAAGGTTTTGCAGATAAACCGTAGCGCCAGCATTGGAATTTTTCCGAACCACTGGCGAACCGGCAAACGCCGATGTCCGTGGAGGTTGAAGCTGTGCGCTTTGGCGCGATTCTGCGGGCGGAAGACCCTTCTTTGGCAATTCGGCGCCGCTGGCCAGTTGCGTGTCTTGTGCTGGAATCGTCGTTCGTTCGGCACTTGTCCACACAGCCGGCGCGCGCCATTATGCGGACTTCCATCGGCGTTTTGGCCAGCGAACTTTGTGGGACTGTTCCTCGTCGTTACCCCCCATGCAACCGATGCGCCGTTTGGTAAAATGCGGCGGCTCTAGGCCGCAAAATTGCCAAATTCCCGAACACGCAGGGCGGCCGCCTTGGTTCCCTTTTTGATCATGGGGCCACGGGCAGCTACTCGTACGCGTATTTTAACTGCTCAATGATTCAACGCCCACGCATTGCCATCGTTGGAGTTGGGTTGATTGGCGGGTCCATCGGCTTAGCGTTGAAAGAACGAAAGCTTGCCGGCGAGGTGATAGGCGTGGGGCGACGGGCCGCATCCCTGGCGACGGCGGCCCAGCGAGGCGCCGTCGATCGGACAACGACCAATCTCATTTCGGGAGTGGCGGAGGCGGATTTCGTCATCATCACGACGCCGGTGGACATGATACCGGACACGGTTCTGGCGGTGGCGAAGGCGGCGCCACAGGCGACCATTACCGACGCGGGCAGCACGAAAGGGCAGATTTGCCGGGAAGTGCGTGAGCTCGCGGCAAAAACACCTGAAATCACGGGACTGGGAAACCGGTTCATCGGGAGTCATCCGCTGGCAGGCGATCATCGAACTGGGCCGGAATATGCTCGCGCAGACTTATTTAATAGCCGTACCGTCGTCGTCACTCCCGAGGATGACACGCCACCAGGGCTGATCGAGCGGGTGCGGGAATTTTGGACCTCATTAGCCGCCAGCGTGGAACTGTTGTCGCCCGAGGAGCACGATCGGGCTTTGGCGGCGACGAGTCATTTGCCGCACCTGGTCGCGGCGGCATTGGCGTCGGCGACGCCTGAAGAATGGCTGCGGCTGGCGGCAACCGGCTGGTGTGATACCACGCGCATCGCGGCGGGGGATCCAGGGCTTTGGACGCAGATTTTTTCTCAGAACCGCGCGGCGGTGCTCGATTCACTCAAGCGGTTCGAGCATCAGCTGGAGCTTTTTGCGCAGTCAATCGAAATCGGCGACGCGGCGGCACTTTCTCAGAACCTTCAAGAGGCGAAACGGATTCGAGATGCTTTGGGAGATTGATCTCTGGCCGCGCGAGGGAATGCCGAACCGGGATGCTGAGAGCGTCGTCGCGGATGTGCAGGCGCTTGGGCTGGCGAACGGTGATCTTTGCGTGACGGCGGCGCGTGGATTTCTTATTCAGAGCGATCAACTGAACCGGGAACAAGTTGAGCGGCTGGCGGCGGAACTATTCGTCGATACGGTGACCGAGGAGTATCGCCTCGCGGACGCGGGTGACAAAGGTTTAAAAGCGCCGCCGCCCTCGAGTGCTCTCAGGGGAAAGCAGCCGCGGCTGTTTCAGGTGCTGTTTAAACCCGGGGTCATGGATCCGGTATCGCAAAGCGCCGAGGCGGCGGTGCGGGATTTTGGCTGGCACGTGGAAGGCGTGCGGACGCTGCGAAAGTATTGGCTGGCCGGCGCATGTGATGAAGAAGTCGTCGCCATCGGTAAGGAAGTCCTCGCCAACGATGCGATTGAGCTATTGATCGACGGACCGCTGCCGTTTGACCGCTTGCCGGCAGGTTCAGCCAACGACTTTGAGCTGCGAACGGTTTCCATTCGGGGGCTCGATGACGCGGGGCTGATGAAGCTGAGCCGGGAAGGGCAGCTTTACTTGCAGCTGGCGGAGATGCAGACCATCCAACGGCACTTTGCCGCCTTGCAACGCGATCCGACCGACATCGAGCTGGAAACAATTGCCCAGACGTGGAGCGAGCACTGCAGTCATAAGACGCTGGCCGGACGGATTGCCTATCAGGATGAGCACGGCGAGCGGCTCTTTGAGAACATGCTCAAGGAGACGATATTCGAAGCCACGCAGGAGTTGCGGCGTAAATGGGGCGACGACGACTGGTGCGTGAGCGTGTTCAAAGACAATTCGGGGGTCGTGCGGTTCGACGAGCAGTTCAATGTTACGTTTAAGGTCGAGACGCACAATCATCCGTCGGCGATTGAGCCCTATGGCGGCGCCAACACCGGGCTCGGCGGCGTGATTCGCGACACGATCGGCACGGGGCTTGGCGCCAAGCCAGTGTGCAACACGGACGTGTTTTGTTTCGCTCCGCCGGAGACGCCGCATGGTGAGCTGCCGCCGGGCGTACTGCACCCAAAGCTGGTGATGCGCAAGGTGGTGGAAGGCGTTCGCGACTACGGGAACCGCATGGGGATTCCCACGGTCAACGGCGCCGTCTTTTTTGATCCGCGGTATCTCGGCAATCCGCTGGTGTATTGCGGAAGCGTGGGCCTGATTCCGCGCGACAAATCGTTCAAGCAACCGATGCCCAACGATTTGATTGTCGCGGTGGGCGGACGCACGGGTCGCGACGGGATTCATGGGGCCACGTTTTCCAGCGCTGAGCTGACGCAGGAAAGCGAATCGATTTCCGGCGGCGCCGTGCAAATTGGCAATGCCATCGAGGAAAAGAAGTTGCTGGACGTGATGCTCGCGGCGCGCGACCGCAATCTATTTTCCGCGATCACCGATTGCGGGGCTGGAGGGTTTTCAAGCGCCGTGGGCGAAATGGGCGAGGAGATTGGCGCCGTTGTGCATCTTGATCGCGCGCCGATGAAGTACGCCGGGCTGACATACACGGAGATTTGGATCAGTGAAGCCCAGGAGCGGGTGGTCCTCAGCGTGCCGGAGGAGAAGTGGCCCGAGCTGGAGCTACTGTGTGCTTCGGAAGGCGTGGAAGCGACGGTCATCGGGCGGTTCGAGCCGACGGGGCGACTTTCGCTGAAATACCGGGGCGAAACCGTCGGCGAGTTGGCGATGGAGTTCCTGCACAAGGGGCGGCCGCCGGTGGTGCGGCAGGCGAAGTTTTTGCGGCCGGCGACGGGGGAACTGCGAGCGAAGAATGATCTCGCGGTCGTGCGACGAAGCGAAGACGCAAGCGGAGGGCGGGACTTTTCTGAGGTCTTGCTGCGGATTCTTGGTTCTCCCAATGTGGCGAGTAAGGAATGGATCATTCGGCAGTACGACCATGAAGTGCAGGGCGGCAGCGTGATCAAGCCGCTGGTGGGCGCCACGTGCGACGGGCCAAGTGACGCGGCGGTCGTGCGGCCGGTGCTTGGGTCGCGGCGCGGGATCGTGATTGCCAACGGCATGAATCCGCGCTACGGCGAGTTCGATCCGTACCACATGGCGGCCAGTGCGATTGATGAAGCCATTCGGAACTGCGTGGCCGTCGGGGCCGATCCACGGCAGATTGCGCTGCTCGATAATTTCTGCTGGGGCGATTGCGAACGCGCCGAGACGCTAGGTTCGCTGGTGCGAGCGGCCTTGGCTTGCCACGACCTGGCCATCGCGTTGGAAACGCCCTTCATTAGCGGCAAGGACAGCTTGAATAATGAATTTCGGTACGTCGATGACGCTGGAAATCGACAGGTCATCGCGATTCCGCCTTCGTTGCTGATTAGCGCGCTGGGGCAGGTCGAAGACGTGAGCCGCTGTGTGACGATGGATCTGAAGCAAGCCGGCAACTCTCTTTATCTCGTCGGCGAAACGAAGGACGAGCTGGGCGGCTCGCACTATGCGCTGGTCAACGATCTGGAAGAGGGCGCCGTTCCCACGGTGGATGCGACACGAGGCAAAATCACGTTTGCGGCCATGCACCGGGCGATTTCGGCTGGCCTAATCGCGGCTTGCCATGATTTGAGCGAGGGAGGGCTCGCGGCGGCAGCGGCGGAGATGGCGTTTGCGGGAGGCCTGGGCGTCGACATTCAGTTGAATGAAGCATCGGACTTGCCGATTGAGGCGCTGTTGTTCAGCGAGTCGAACAGCCGCTTCCTGTGTGAAGTGAGGCCGGAGAACGCTTCGCGGTTTGAAGCGGCGTTGGTCGAAGTTCCCTTGGCGCGCGTTGGAAACGTGAGAGCGTGCAACCAATTCAATGTCCAGGCCGATGGCGGCGAAGTGATCCGGACTTCGCTGGAACGGCTAAAAGAATCATGGCAGCGTCGAACGGTATAGCCCCAGGAAAGGAATGATGTCGCCCCGCGTTCTTGTGTTGCGTGCTCCCGGCGCCAATTGCGATGAGGAAACGGCTTACGCGTTTCAGCGCGCCGGCGCCCAGGCTGAGCGTGTGCATGTCAATCGCTGGCTGGAATCGCCGCAACTGGCGGCCGAGTTTCAGATTCTCTGCCTGCCCGGCGGTTTTTCTTACGGCGACGATCTTGGTTCGGGCCGCATTCTGGCCAATCAATTGCGGCATCACTTGAGCGAATCGCTTGCGGCCTTTCGTGACGCGGGGAAACTCATTCTCGGAATTTGCAATGGGTTTCAGGTGCTGGTGAAGTCGGGGCTGCTCGATTCGGACGATGAGCGCGGCCCCGGCGCAACGCTCACGTGGAATAGTTCCGGGCGGTTCATCGCCCGCTGGGTGCATTTGCAAGTCGCGAGCGATCGGTCGCCATTTTTAAACGGAATTGATCGCATGACGCTGCCCATCGCGCATACGGAAGGTCGCTTTGTGGCGCGGGATGATGCGAGCTTGAACCGGTTAGAATCGGCGGGCCAAATTGCGTTGCGTTACTGCGAAGGAGCGTGTCCGTCGCCGTTGCCGTTCAATCCTAATGACGCGGAGCGGGATCTGGCTGGATTGTGCGATCGAACCGGCCGGGTGTTCGGGCTGATGCCGCATCCGGAGCGGTTTATTGACCGGACGCAGCATCCCAATTGGACGCGAATGGAGCCGTTTGAAGAAGGCGATGGGCTGAAGGTGTTCCGCAACGCGGTGAAGTATTTCGCCTAAAGCGAAGCGAATGAGGCGGTTAGGACCAGCTGGTCATCTGCGGCGGGGCGCTACTTCTCCTTTTGATCGTCGTCCTCGTCCAAGATCGAGTCAGAAATCCACCAGGCAAGCCGGCCCAGCAGCCGCATGTCGATCAACAAGGCGGCGAGCACAAGCGGCGGCAGCCCCCACACGATCGTCGGCGGCAGCTCGCGCGATGATCCGGACGTATTTTGGGAGCTTAGGAGCCACGCAACGCCCCCGACAATCGCGGCTAGTAGAAAGGACTCAAAGTAGAACAAGAGCCACGGTCCGAACAACTTGCCAACGCTGGTAAGCAAGCGCGGCGAAAAGACGCCGATCGGCGAGCCTTCAAGCAGCGTCGAGAGCAAACCGAACGGAAAGACGAGAACGACAACGGCAATGCCGGTGGCAATGCACGCCGGAACTGGCAGCCCGGCTCGCGCGGCCAGCTCGCCGGCGCCAAGCGCCAAGACGCCGGCGATTGTTCCGGCCATCACCACGCTGAACAATTCGCCCAAGCAATCGAACGCCAGCATGCTGGGGGGCTGGTGGAGCTCGTCATTGCCGTCGCCGCTTTCGCCGACGATGGCGACCAGCAGCGGCCCCGCCATGAACAGCCAGATTCCGCCAAGGACTACGCCGACCGCGGCGAACACAATCTTGAGCGCTTCAACCATGCCCTGCATGGGACTCAGCAGGGCTTCGCTTAGCATTTCGGTGATGAAGCCTGCCAGAATCGACAGGGCGATCCAGCGGGCGATGATTTCTTGCGTGGCAATCATCCGCCAGGCGCCGGTGATTAGCGGGTTTCTCGGCCGCTTGGGGCGTGGCGGCGGCGGGACGTACACTTCCTTTTGACGGGCCGCCATCGCGGCGGTCACCGCGGGAATCTGCGAGAGATTGAGCCGCTCGGCATTTTCAGCTTCCAAGACTTGAGCCATGGAAGCAGGGCGGCGCGGAGGAGTCGCCGTTTCATCCACCTGGTACTCTTCGCCGTCGGGAACCAGCACCGACTGTTGCGCTTTTTCCTCACGCGGCGTCGCGAGCGTGAGCGCGCCGCAGTCGGGGCATTTAAGCTTCTTGCCGATGTGTTCGTCCCGCGCATACATCAGCGTGCCGCAGGTGAGGCAGTACACTGGATGCAACCGCGGGGGTTTGGCCCGAGCGGCGTTTGGCCCTTCGTCTACGCCCCAAAGCTCGTACTGCGGTCCGGTCATTGCGGCCGGGACGACAGACTTCTTGGGGGCGGGCGGCGGAGGGACGACATTTTTTCGGCCGCAGTCGGGGCAGGCGACCGTGTGGCCGATTCGAGAGTACGCGACGGTGATTCGCGTTTGGCAGAGCAAGCAGGAGAAGGTGACAGTCGCCGGGTGTTCGGGAGTTTCCGAAATTTGACCCGACGATTGAGAATGAGCGTCTTTTGTGGCAATGAGCTCGGGCTTTTTTGGGTTGACTGTCTCGGCCGGCGATTTAGTGTGAATCGCGATTTGAAAGACTTCGCCGCACTTCTGACATTTGCCGCGTTTGCCGACGTGTTCCGGCCGCACGGCGAGCTTTTCGCCACACTTGGGGCAGGCCGTCCAATGGGAAGAGGCGGTGCTTGCCATATTGACGGATTGCAAGGCGACTGGCGGCTGATTCGGCGCGGCTTTGGAAGGATAGCCGGACAATGAGCTTCGGAAGAACTGGCCGTCAGCGGCGTTCCGTTCAGTATAGACGACTCCATAACGAATGATGCTGGTTCTCGCCGAATTTGCTTACGCTAAAATGGCTGCATGTGGCAAGGAATTGCGGGACATGACGCGGTCGTCGAGTATTTCCGAGATACGCTGCGGGCGAATCGGCTGGCGACGACTTATTTGTTCATTGGCCCGGACGGGATCGGCAAACGCGCCTTCGCGTTGAAACTTGGCCAAACGCTGCTCTGCACCGAGCACGATCCGGCGGAAATGAATCCCTGCGGGCAGTGCGAGTCTTGCCGGCTTGCCATCGCAGGAACGCATCCGGACATGGATGTTGTTGGCCTCGAATCTGGGAAGAGGGAGCTGTTGATTAGCCAATTCGTTGGTAAAGATGACGCTCGCAACCAGGAAGGCGTATGCCACAATATCGCACTTCGCCCGATGCTCGGGCGGCGGCGAGTGGCGATTATCGACGACGCTGATTGGTTCAATACTTCGAGCGCGAACTGCTTGCTAAAAACGCTCGAAGAACCGCCGCCGGGCGCGGTGATCATCCTGATTGGCACTAGCCGTAGCCGGCAGTTGCCCACCATTCTTTCGCGTTCGCAGATCATTCGCTTTCGGCCGTTGCCAAAACCGGTGATGAGAGAGTTGGCGCTGACGCGGGGAATTGCATCGGACGCGGCGGCCGCCGACAAGCTTGCCGAGCTTTCCGACGGCAGCTTGACCAGCGCGAGCGAGCTGGCCGACACGGCCCTCTGGGCGATGCACGATGAGTTGCTGCGCCAATGGAACGCTGGCGGGTTCGACGCGACCCGGTTGACTCGCGACATTGACGAGTTTGTCAATGAAGCCGGCAAGGAAGCGGATGCGCGCAGGCAGCGGCTGCGGCAACTTACTTCGGTGTTCAGCCGAAGCCTGAGCACACGTCTGCCTCAAATCAG
Organism: Pirellulales bacterium; assembly: GCA_025935855.1. Taxonomy (GTDB): domain Bacteria; phylum Planctomycetota; class Planctomycetia; order Pirellulales; family Lacipirellulaceae; genus Lacipirellula. The sequence continues at coordinate 17,672 of JAICUM010000024.1, forward strand.
CGAGGAGCCGGCCGTCGAGGCGATGTTGGCGGCCATCGACCGCTCGTTGGATGCCGAAGAGCAAGTCGGTCGCAATGCGAATCAATCCACGCTGATTGGGGCCTGGATTGACGACTTGGCCCAGATCGCGGCCCAACATACCGAATCGACTCACTGACATCGACGGTCGCTCGGTTGGGCCGACCTTGCTCTCCCTGTGAATCGACTTACAATGGAACACTCCGCGAGCGGTTTCGACCCGAGCGCGGCCTGGAGAGGTGGCAGAGTGGTCGAATGCGCCGGTTTGCTAAATCGGTGACCGGGGTAACCTGGTCCGCAGGTTCGAATCCTGTCCTCTCCGCTAACGAACGAAGCCGTCGCCGTAAGCCGGTTGACGGCTTTTGTTTTGCGCTTTGGTCAACTTTAACATCTAAATGTTTGTGCTTTTTCGTGCTGAAAACCAAATTCTTCACATTCCCCTGCCTGGATCGTTGGTCTCATGCCGATGGTGGCCAGCCGCGTTCGGCCTCACTTCCTCCTGATGATCACCGAACCCATGTTGGCGCTTGGGCTGAATAGTTTGTCCATGTACGCTTTCGAGCCGGCGTCGACGATGTTTGTGTACAACTTGGGAATCGCCGGACGGAGACGTCCGCCCACTTAAGCACCTCGCGTTCGGCGTGCCGCTCGCCAGCGCGTGGGTGATGAGGCTGTGCCGGAAGTTGTATGCACGTGACCCGGCAGGCCAATTTTTCTTCAGCGCTTTCATTGAAGTGATGCAGAACGCTGCGCTCGCCGACCGGCCGGAGCACGAAGCGGGCAGGCGATCAAGGACTCATATCAGGTTTTGAAATACATTCTTAGTGATTGCGAGGCCCACTTCCACGCTCACGGGCGGCCTTGTCGAACAATCCCTAGAAACGCTGCGTAGATAGCCGTCGGACGGAGTCCTCTTATCTCTAACCGACGGAGCGAACGATGGCGGCGACTGCTAGCGGCTCGGCGAAGCTTTCTTACAAGGTGACCAACTGGCGAGCGTATAACGAATCGTTGGTCCGTCGGGGTGATATCACCTTTTGGTTCAACGAGGATGTGATCGACGCCTGGGAGCACGACAACCAAGAGTGGAAGGTGGGCCGGCCGTTTACCTACAGCG
>JAICUM010000494.1 GCA_025935855.1 Pirellulales bacterium
AAAACGATCGAGTCGGCCACGCCGTTGCCGCCGAGGCGGTTGGCGCCATGCACGCCGCCCGCGTCTTCGCCGGCCGCGAACAGGCCCTCGATGCTGGTACGGCAGTCGACGTCGATCCGAATGCCGCCCATGTGGTAGTGGGAGCTGGGCGAGACCTCGACGCGCGAGTTCACCAAGTCAAAGCCGTACTCGCGGCAGCGCTCGCACATGCCGGCGAAGTGTTTGGCGACTTCCTTGATGTGCGTGGCGTCGATGAGCACGCCGCCGGCGGGCGTGCCGCGGCCGGCCATGATTTCCATGTAGCTGGAGCGCGAGACGACGTCGCGGGTGGCACGCTCCAGCTTGTCGGGGGCGTAGCGCTCCATGTAGCGTTCGCCGAGGACGTTGTAGAGGCGGGCGCCGGCGCCGCGGAGGCCTTCTTCGAGCAGTCCGCCGGTGGCGATGGAGTTGCCGGCGAGGATGCCGGTGGGGTGGAACTGCATCATCTCCATGTCGACGAACTCGGCGCCGAGGCGGGCGGCCATGGCCTGGCCGTCGGCGGCTTTTTCGAGCGAGGGCGAGGAGATGTGGTACATCGTGGCGCCGGCGCCGGTGGCCGAAAGCGTCGCCTTGGCGGTGACGGCGATGAAGTGCCCGCGGCGGTTGTCGAGTAGCACGGCGCCGACGACGCGCGAACCTTCGGTGAGGAAATCGAGGCCGCGGGTTTCTTCGAGCACCGTGACGTTCGGCTGTTCGAAGACCCAGTCGCGGAGGTTCGACATGATCTCGATGCCGGTGAGATCGCCCTTGTGGACGGTGCGGTCGAAGCTTTGTCCGGCGAAGGGCTTTTGATGGATCGTGCCGTCGGGGTTGCGATCGAAGAGGCAGCCGACACGGTTTTCCAGCTCGATGATGCGGTCGGGCGAGTCGTGGACTAGGGCCCAGGCGAGTTCCTGGTTGTTCAGGAACTGTCCGCCTTCGATCGTGTCGCGAAAGTGCTTTTCGAACGAGTCGGCCGCGTTGAGCACGCAGTTGTAGCCGCCCTGAACCATGCGCGTGCAGCCGGATTGGCCGATGAGGCCTTTCACGGCCATGACGATGCGCGCGGCGGGGTTGGCGGTCGTGACGTGCAGCGCCGCGAGCATCCCGGCGCCGCCGGCGCCGAGGATGAGGACGTCGCACTGGACTTCATCGAGCGGCAACATATTTAATGCGAACGATTTGGCCGAGCGAATTCGAGAAATGGCAAAGTCGTTCAGACTTGTTCAGTCATCCTTTCTGTTGCCGATCGTTGATCTCGACTCCGTTCTGCATGACCCGAGCTGAAGCGCCTGGCCACGCGTAGACGACAATGCGATGAGGTTCGTGGAATACGTCCGGCACGCCGGGCGACTCGGATTCGAAAACAACCTCCAGACTGGAATGCGCGTCCAGGGCGTACTCGCGGGCCCAGGGTTCCAGGCAGAAAACGAGCGCGTCGTCGCCTGGATTGGTGATTCTGAGGCTCGTGGTGGCAGGCGTTAGGGCACTCGCCATTTTTATTCTTCCGATTCGCAATCAAGCAATGTCAGGCAGTGGTTCAGCAACTCGGCCCGAGCTTCCGCCGCGTGGTTTCTTGGGTTCGCTCGAGCTTCGTTCAGATAGAATTCGTGCCACTGGCGAAGGATTTCGCAAGTGACGTCCGCCTGGGTCAAGTCCCGCGAGGTAATCGTAGCGCGGCGAGCGTTCGCGCCATCGGCGCCGCGTCCCCATTTCATTATGTACCGTCCGAAATGGGCGGTCGAGACTCCATGCGGCGTGGCCGGCGCTTTGAACGTGCCGCGCGTTCCTTTGACATTGCGGACGATTACCGATTTGCGGTGATAGTCGTCGAGATTTGCTGCAAGTGCGGGTTGCCGATAAAGGCGGTGACTCCCCAGTAGGCGACAAAAACGCCGAGAAGCAGCAGCATGGCCGTGATGGGTTTTTTCATCCGCACGCCCCAGGTGTAATCCAGGAGGATGTTTCGCACGCCGTTCAGGCCGTGATAGAGGGCGATGAATAGGAACGAGAGATCGACGGCGACGAACCAATGGTTGTTGAAGAATCGCCGCTGGATGATTTCAAAGGTCAGGCCGGTTGGCGTGCGGGCTTCGGCGCTGAAATGCTCGACCCAGAAGTGCATCACCAGCAGCACGAGGAGGGCGGCTCCTGTGATTCGCTGCAGGTACCAGTTGATGGCTCGGCCGGTCATGGGGAAAGCTGTTAGCTGTCAGCTATTAGCTGTTAGCCAGAAATGGGAATTAGGAATGATCGTTTAGGAATGCCTGAGGATGCCGTAGATGAACATGGGGATGGCGCCGGCGAGGAATAGGACGGCGCCGAGGCCGATGGCGAAGTACCAGAAGGCTTGTCGCTGGCGGGTGAGGCCGACGCCCAGGTCGATCATCGTGAGGCGGATGCCATTGAGCGCATGTAGGATGACGGTGGCGAGCAGGCCGATTTCCGCCAGCTTGAACAGCGGCTTGCCGAACATGGCGAGCGCGGCGTCGAAAGTTTCCGGATCCCGCAGGTCGTGGATCGTGTGGACGTGGACGATCAGGTAGGCCACCAGTGCCAGGCCGGTGAAGCGCTGGATCCAGAAGGCGACGTTGCCGACGTAGCGCCAGGCGTATTTGCGCGCGGCAAGGATAATTGGATTGGCGTTGGGCCCAGCCGAACTGCTCATGTCGCCGCCTGCTTGTCGTGAAACTTCTTCGGAAACAGCAGCGAGCGCTTCATTTTCATGATGGAGTCGGTCAGGTTGATGCCCTTCGGGCAAGCGGCCACGCAGTTGAATTGGGTGTGGCAGCGCCAGACGCCGGTTTCGTCGTTAAGAACGGCGAGGCGGTCATCGACGTTGCCGTCACGCGGGTCCAAAAGCCGCAGCATGGCTCGGTTGATGGCAGCGGGGCCGAGATACTCTGAGTTACTGCCGGTGATGCCGCAGACGCTGTAGCAGGCGCCGCAGGTGATGCAGTCCCGTTTCACCTGGGCCTGACGGCCGAACTCGGAATCCGGCGGGACGATGGCGAGCTGTTTGGAGTCTTTGTCCTTTGGATGCAGGGCAGGGCGGACGCGTTTCCATTTCTCGAAGAATGGGCCGAGGTCTACGATCAGGTCCTTGGCCACAGGCAACTGAGCCAGGGGCTCGATGGTGATCGCGTCGGCGTTGAGCGTTTCGACGCGCGTCTGGCAGGCGAGCCGCGGCATCCAGTTGATCCGCATGGCGCAGGTCCCGCACATGCCGACGCGGCAGGAGCAGCGGAACGAAAGCGACGGATCGTGCTCGCGCTGAATGATGAACAGCGCGTCGAGCACCGTCATCCGGCTGTCGAGCTCGAGCGTGAAGTGCCTGGCGGCGTCCGTGTCGCTGCGGGCGAGCTTGATTTGGTACGTCGCCATCGGCCCTAAGATCTCGAACGTGAAGCGGCATTTGCTGGTAGCAAACTTCCACCGTAGCAGACGAGGCAAAGGGCTGCAAAGCCTAGCTATTGGCGCTTAAAAAGCCGGTCGTAATCGATCGGCCTGGAGCAATCGAGATGATTGTCAACCGGCGGCAGTTCGTATTTCGTCCCGCTGGCGCAGTTGAAGAACACGGGGAATTCGTCGGGCGAGACTTGACCGGTCGCCAGACTCTGCTTGTACGCCGCGTAGGTCGCGGCGGTTTCCGGACACAGTAGCAGTCCTTCGGCTCGGGCGACTTCATCGCGCGCGGCAAGGATCGCGTCGTCGTCCACGGCGATGGCGAAGCCGTTCGACTCGCGAATGGCGCGCAGCATCAAAAAGTCGCCAACCGCAGCCGGAACGCGGATGCCCG
>JAICUM010000485.1 GCA_025935855.1 Pirellulales bacterium
CCGCTCGGCGTAGTCTTCGCTTGATTCCCCCGGCAGTTTCTTGGCAAAGCGGCCTAACGCCAAATGCTGTTGAAACCAGGCGTTACTCGGGGCCTCTTCCAGAAACCGATCGAACGGCTTGGCAAAATTCTTCTCGTCATGCCGCCAGGCGTGGTATTGCTGAAAAAGCGCTTCCTTCGGCGGAATGTTCTTGAGGCCGTCGATTTTGGACAGGGCGTCGTACTGACGCTCAGCTTCCCAGTCCTGGAAATCGGGATCCAGGCGGATGTAGTGCTCGGGGAAGTCGTTGATCGACTCGCGATGCGATCTCCACAGTCCGCGCGGGATCTCGAAGTAGTACGAGTCCTTGATGTGGAGAACCGACGATGCCATGAATGATTTGAAGTCCTGAAGCCTCCGGCGGACCGGAAGCGATTGCTTAACGCGTCAATGCCGTCCTGTTAGGTCCTAGATGCGCCGTCGCTGTGGTCGTACCGGCGAGGCGAACGCTCATCCACGTTTCGAGGGCGAGGCCGGCGAGATAATGAACGACGACCAGCCCCGCAAAGCCGGCGGCTGCCAAGGTTGAAACGGACCGCGCCAAGAACACCCCGGCAAAGATCGGCATAGTCATGCGAACGAGCATCGCAAGCAGCACGGCGTTCAGGCGCTGATACGGCGACTTTGAAAGGGCGACGATGGCAAGCGCGATGGCGCCCGCCAGCCACACAAGAAACGCCGCCACGGCACTCGATAAATAAGCCGCATTTCCGAAACGCCGTGCGGCGACCATTCCCGCGACCAAGGAAACGGCCGCCAGGAACAGAGCTAAAAGCGCGATGTACTTTGCCGCTCGTGCCACGTTGTTTGTGAGCAATTCGGACTGCGCCCGATGCTCCCTCGCGACCGCTACGATCGAGGCCGCGGTATACCCGAAGGACTTGTTCGTTGCGTTAAGGTTCGATTCGTTTCTTGGACGCCTGCTTGCGAGCATCCGATTTTGTCGCGGCGATGAGGTACATCATCCCGCCGACAACGCCGAGGACCAAGCCGGCCAGGCCGATGAATCTCGTGCCAAACTTCTCGTCGAGCCATTGTCCGCCCAAGCCTGGAAGGAACATGAGCAGTGCGGCGGCGAAGATTCGCGCCACCCACTGCATCGCGGCAGCCATCGGCGTCACCGGCGGCTCTGCCACGACCATTCCTTCCATGCATGCTAGGCTTCGAGCTCTCAGCGTCAGCCGTGGCTAGACCGTAAGTGCCGTTCGGAGGGGACTTTGCGCCGTCCGATCGCTATTTGCCGTTAAGCCGCGGGCGCGAGCTGAGAGGTGGTTAAAAAACCGTAAGGCCCTGTGACGGCACAATTTATTTCGCGCGCGAAGGGGTGTCAACTACCTGCGGACGGAATTTGTGCTTTTTTTCACAAAGTCTGTTAAATCATTCTGTGGCAAGAGTTTATCGACTGGTTATGGAACCCCAATTGGTCTGTGAGTTCTTCGTTGCACGATGCTCCCGTCGGACGAGTGCTTCCGAACCGAGGCGATCAATTCCTAAGTCTTTGCTGTCACAATGGTTAAGTGCAGTTTCCGGCCGTGAGATGCTTGCGGAATAGGACATTTATGTCTATTATGAAGGCTCCGTCAGGCGCTTCCGAGGCGGGCTGGGGTCCTTCCGCACGCCGAGCTACTGAATTCACCATCAGCCCCCCAATGATGGTGGTTGCTCGGGCTCCTGCCCCCGCTCGTTTAGCGCCTCCCGGAATGCTTGATGGCCGCTCTTCGCCAAGATGGCGCGTCGGTTCAGCGAAGGAATGTCGTGGGCGGCGTTTATTCCCACCGACCACCCACTCCAAGCCACCCACCTGCTTTGGGAAGGACCGGCATACAACGATGACGGCGGCCACACTTCGCTCTCTCACGGCAAAAGACCTGGCCCAAATGGCGCGCGAACGTGGCGTCGAGGGTTGGCATTCGATGCGGAAGGAAGAGCTGATCAATGCGCTCATTCGCATGGCACGGCGTCGCGCCAGCGCGGACGCCAAACAGGGCGCGACCAGTTCGACGCTGCGGCGCGATCGTGGCGGCCATGCGGCGGCGGCGCGTTCACGGCCGATCAACGGATCGCATGCGGCGAGTCCCCAGGCCCGCAAGCGAATCAGCCAACTGCAATCCAAGCTGGCGATGGTGCGAAATCTTGCATCGTCGGCGCCGGATCACGCGGTACGGCACGATCGCCTGGTGGTCATGGTCCGCGACCCGTACTGGCTCCATGCTTACTGGGAACTATCGCCGCGCAGCGTGGACCGGGCTCAAGCGGCGATGGGGCAGCGGTGGCATGGCTCACAGCCCGTGCTGCGTGTGCTGCGGATGCAACCCGATGCCGCGGCGTTGCACGAGCGCGATATTCCGATTCACGGAGGCGTGCGCAATTGGTATGTCGATGTGCAAGACCCGCCGGCTGATTACCGCCTGGAGATTGGCTATCTCGCCGAAGACGGATCCTTCTATTGCCTGGCTCGCAGCAATGAAGTTTCGACTCCGCCGGCCGGTACGAGCGATGCCGTCGATGAAAACTGGAAAGCCGTCGCCGAGGACGCGGATCGCATCTTTGCGATGAGCGGGGGTTACTCGGCGCAAGGGGCCAGCCGCGAGCTGCAGGAGCTGCTAGAGGAGCGCCTGCGGCGGCCACTCGGCTCGCCGATGAAAACCCGGTTCGGCCGCGGAGCCGCGGGCCGTGAAGGCGAACAGCTCGAATTTGCCGTGGACGCCGAAATCATCGTGTACGGGGCCACGAGCCGGGACGCACATGTCACGCTGCAGGGCGAACCGGTACAATTGCGCGAGGACGGCACGTTCGCCGTGCGGCTGAGCCTGCCGGACCGGCGGCAGGTGATTCCGATCGTCGCCAGCTCCTACGATGGGGTCGAGCAGCGGACGACGATCCTGGCCGTCGAGCGGAATACGAAAAACATGGAGCCGGTGGTGCGGGACGTCGCGGACGTTCACGATTGATTTGCGATGGCGGTGAATTTTAAACGAAGCTTTAATTAGCCCCCGGTCAATGACCGGGGGCTAAATGTTTTATGGACGATAAAACTGCGGAAAATGCGCGGCGACTGGTCGATCTCGTCGCGCCGTTCGAAAGTTGCATCATCGCCTACTCAGGCGGGGTCGATAGCGCGGTGGTCGCCAAGGCGGCCCACTCAGCGTTAGGCGAGCGAGCCTTGGCCATTACGGGCGTGAGTGCCAGCCTGGCTGCCGGCGAGTTGGAAATCGCGAAGCGCGTCGCCGCGTCGATCGGCATTCGGCATGAAATCATCAAGACGGATGAGCTCGGCGACCCGAACTATTTGCAGAACGCGCCAGATCGCTGTTTCCACTGCAAGACGGAGCTTTATCAACAACTTGAACGCGAGGCGACGGAGCGCGGCGTCCGCACGCTGCTCAACGGCGCGAATGTGGATGACCTGGGCGACTTCCGGCCCGGGATGCGGGCGGCGAGCAACTTTCAGGTTCGCAGTCCGTTGGCGGAATGCGGCATCGACAAAGCAGCGGTGCGGTCACTGGCGCGGCATTGGAGCCTTGAGATCTGGGATAAGCCGGCGACGCCGTGTCTTTCGAGTCGTGTAGCCTATGGGCTGAACATCACGTCTGAACGCCTCGCGCGCATCGACGCCGCCGAGCAGTTTTTGCGCGAGCTGGGATTATCCACCATTCGCGTGCGAGTGCATGAGAATGAGCTCGCGCGGTTGGAAGTGCCGACCGCAGCCATTTCGGAGCTGTGCGAGCCGGCGACGCGTGAGCGAGTGGCTAAGCGGATGCGTGAACTTGGCTTTCGCTATGTCACCCTGGACTTGGAAGGCTTTCGCTCGGGGAGCTTTCAGCAGTTGGTGCCTGCGGAAGAGCTCACGCG
>JAICUM010000584.1 GCA_025935855.1 Pirellulales bacterium
AGCGCGACCAGCGCGAAGGCTTCAGCTTCGCCCGGCAAGTCCGTCCACTTGGCCATGGCGCGGAGAAAGGCTTCGCGAGCTGGCGACTGGTACAGGACGGCCTCAAGGCACAACTGGGCAATGTCGTCGCTCTTGGCGTGATGCTCGGCAATGATCCGCCAGGCTTTCTGCTCGGCTTCAAAGATGGGAATCTCCGCGTTCGCACGACGCCCGCACGCATCGACGATCCACTGGCACGCCTTGAATGCGGCTGCATCGTCGGGCTCGGCCTCCGCCAGCGCCACGAACTTCGGCAAAAAGCTCCACAGCGGATAGGCCTCATAACGGGCGATTTGCTCCGTCGGCGACATCTCGGCGTTCGATTGCTGCTTGACGTACGAATCGTTCGCGGCCTTAAAATCGGTGACGAGCTTGTCGAGCTCTGCCTGACGATCGTTGGCCGTGGCCAGACAGACAAAGCACGTCGCCAGCGATGCGGTAAGAACGCCGTGTACAGCACGCAGCATTGCTCACACCTGTGAAAAGGGGGTCGGCTACAGGACCAATTGTGCGACGGCGGGCTCCATCAGACGACGATCACAAGCGGCGGAAGTATAGCCAGTGTACCCTCTACGGAGCTTTCCAGGGGACGGACTCTTCGTCGCCGGACAACCAAGCTCAGCGGGCCGCCTCCATCAATAGACTGGATGTTACCCTGGGAGCGTCGCGTGGGCGGAATCCGCTACGACGCCAGTTCAGCCGGCGGTTCCGATCGAACGGGTTCGCGAGCGCCACGCCCGCGCGATGACCACGATACCACCGAGAAATCCGACGAGGTAGCTCGCTGAATGCGCCCACAGGTCGGCGAGAAACCGCGCATGGCGATCCGCCGGCACACGCGAGGCCAGCGGCTCCAGAAGATGCACGGCGTCGCGATCACCGAGCATGAAGCCGACCAGGCCGGCAAGGAAGGCGCAGCTGCCCATTACTGCCAGCAAGACGAGGACCGGCCGCACCAATGACCGCACGCCGCGCTTGGGGCGCCCGCCGGCGCGGGCGGCGAAGGCTAGTGAGATGCCCAGCCACAGGCCGACCCACCAGGTGGCAATGACGCCCCAGCCGACGGCCAGCAGCGTCTGCGACTCCGTGGTGAATACTGGCGGATGGCCAATCGTGAAGTATTCGACGCAGACGCGCGCCGTGAATTGGTCGTGGAGGATGCCGTAGGCGACGGCGCAGGCGATGCAGAGCACGACGATGGCAACAGGTTGCATACGGCCCCTATGGCGAGGTTGGGATCGATGCCGGCTTCAAAGCGAATGGACTACTCGTAGATTTGGCCCATTGGCTTGAACTGGACGTCTACGGCTCATTCTAAAGGACGACGCCTAGCGATTTGGCATGGGAGCGGCTGCCACCGCCCAGTAGTTGAAGGAAAAGCGTGCACTGCACCAGAGGAAAGTACCCCTCTGTCTTGTTGTCTTGTCTGTCTTATCGATAGATATACGTAAGGAAGGGTAATGAAAAAACGAACCAAGGGATCCAATTCATCATTCCAACTGGCGTCTCTCTTCGTCCTGCGAGAAAGACAAGACAGTAAGACAGCCTGCTTGCCGCGATAAATTTAACTGCGCCCGCGAGCGCGACCGAGCAGCGCGAACACACTGCACAGCGCGAAGAGGCTAATGGCCGCCGGCTCCGGAACACCCACGGAAGCGCCTGCCCGGGGCGCCGCTGTCAGATCCGTTCCCAGCGCCCGCTGCCATGCCAAGATGTCCGCCCCATCGACCTGCCCGTCCCCGTTGGCATCTCCCTGTCGCCGCCCGGCATTGGTGGCGCCAACACCTGTCCGCCAGAGCGCGAGGTCTGCCGCGTCCACTTTACCGTTGGTATTGAAATCGCCGGGAACGCCGCCAACCAGCCGGCTGGCCACATCGCCGAGAATTGAATGCACCCTGGTCGTCGGATGAATTGTGTCCCAGAACAGATACTGCTCCGGATGGGCCGCGATCTGACCGAAGTAGAACAGTTTCCCCGGAGTAAGCCCGGGCGCCGCCGGGTCCGTAACGTTCGTTAATCCAAATGCCGCGGGCGCGGCGATGGCGCTCGAAAATAGCTGGCCCACATCAAGCTGGTAGAACGTCGCGTCCAAATGCCGCGCGGCCAGCTGGTCGATGGCGCTCGCAAACGCTGAGTTGTACTGATTAGAAAGCTGGTCAAAAGCGGCCGACGCCGCCGGGTCGCGATTGTACTCGGGAATCCTGCCCAAGATCGCCAAATTCGGCACGAGGAACTGCCTCGCTCCGAGCGCCGTTAACGATTCGAGTGAGGCGACGACGCGACTGATCGGCACGTTCACATCGGTTTCGCCGTCGAACAGATCATTCGCTCCCGCCCACACCACGTACAAGGCGCTGGGGTCTACGGTCCGCGACGCGTAAAAGTCCGACAGTTGCTCGTCGAGGTCGTGGATGAACAGGCCGCCGATTCCATTGGCGCCAGACGTCTCGGCCCCGCCATAGGCGAAATCATTGCCGCCGTCCGTGCTCGGCAAGAGGGGCCCCACGCCGAGGTCCAGCGCCAGCCGCTCGGCCCAGGTGGGACCATTTGAGAAGCGGCCGGAATAGTAATGGGAACCCGGTACGACGCCGAGGGTCGCATTGTCGATATTGCCGATGTCCGACAGGCTGTCGCCAAAGACGATCAAGCGGCTCGGCGTCAGTGCGATCGCCGCAGCACCGTGCCAGCCTCCGACGCCGAGGCACGCGGCAACCAGCCAGCGCGCGGCGCGGCAGGCGTTGCGTTTCACCATATTCACTCCGTTAGGATGCTAGCGGGGTTGGTCTCGACTTCGGTAGGCCAACCCGTCAACCGCCGACCAAAGACTTATCGGGCCGCGAAGGCGCTGCCTGGTCTTATGTGCATATCGCAGGCGAGGACCTCTGGAACACGAGTATCCAGAACCATAGTTACCGTTGGCAGCAGCGTCGGATCAAGACGCGATTTGCTCAGTCGAAACTGGCCCGCCTGGGCTTCAAAAAACCCGGTTTCGGTACCGAGATGTACCGGGAATGGCAGCGCAAGGGCTGGATCTCGCC
>JAICUM010000630.1 GCA_025935855.1 Pirellulales bacterium
AGCCGCCGGCGTCGTGGCTCGCGTGGGCAGCAAGCTGGGAGAGCAGCGAAATGCGGTGCAAGTGCTGCTGGAACGCGGCGAAGTCGTGAAGATCGTTGAGCAGTCAACGCCCGGTCAGCCGTGGATAAAGATTGCCCCGCCGGCAGGCGAATTTCGCTGGATCGCTTCGCGTCGATTGTCTCGCACGCCGCCGGTCGAAGGCGCTCCCGTACAGCGCGGTTCGTGGGTCGGCCGGCCCGGCACCGCCAGGCTCGGAACTTCGCCGGCGCTCGGTTCGCAGGCTGTTTCATCGCCGGCGCACGTTGAAGACGCCCCGGGTGGTTTCAGCCATTTAATCGGTCCGGCCACGAAGGCGCCGAATGCTCCAGCGCCCTCGACGCCCCCTTGGCGGGCGGACGCCGCAAGTTCAAATGCCTCCGTGAATTCGCCACTCAAACCGGCCGACGACATCGAAGTCGTCGAAGGTTCTCCAGCTCAGGTGCGCCTGGCCCAATTCGAAAAAGGTTCTCGGGCCTCGGCCGTCAATGGCGCCGCCAACGAGGGGACGCCGGCCGTCGAAGGTTCGCCTTCCACTCCGCCGCGCATTCGTTTCAGCGGAATCTCCACCAACGGCCCCCTCGATCCCCGTGTGGCGGAAATGCAGCTCAAGCTGTCTCAGAGCGTGGTCCAGCCTCCGGCCAGTTGGAAACTTACCTCGCTACGCGAGGAAACGGCCGCGCTCTTGGCTCAAGAACAATCAGCGCCAGTCCGTGATCAGCTCCGCGACTTACTCGACCGCATCGCGACCTTCGAAAGCGTGCAGTCCCGTTATGCCTCAACGCCGACGGCGCCGAACGGTCCCGTCGTCATTGTCCCAGCAGGCCAGCAAGTTCCAGCGGCAGCAGCGACGACGTCATCGTCATCGGCGCCGACGCCAGGCATGACCGGCCAAAGCGCCGACGTTCTCGCCCGGGCCCGCGCCGACCTAGGCGTCGATAACAGCATCACCCCACCGCCCGGCGGCCCGACGACGGCTAAAGACGCCGCGGCGCCGGCGGCCACCGAGGCCCTTTACGACGCCGTCGGAACGCTGAAGCCCGTCGTCTCTCGCCGCGACAAGGCTCCGCACTACGCGCTGGTGGATGATCACGGCGACGTCGTGACGTTCGTCACCGCCTCGGCGGACCTTAATCTACAGCCTTACGTCGGCAAACGCATCGGCGTCCGTGGCTCGCGCGGCTTCATGCCCGAGTACCGCCGAGCCCACGTCACCGCCAGCCGCGTCACCCCACTCGAAGAAAAGCTCATCAAATAGCCGAGCCATCCTGGCTCGACGACAAATTCCGCAGATTCCGCCGCTTAACGCAACGTAAAATGCACTGCTACCCCAATCGCTTGTCGTAGATCCGCCGTGGCGGGCGGCTTAGCGACATTCTTCGGTCGCGCCGGCCTTAACCAAAAGCACACGCTTTCCGGCCAGAATGGCCGGGCTATCTTAGCGCTGCTTCAACAGCCTCGACGCCAAATCGGCCACGCGCGGATCAGCATCCTCCACCGCGCACCGGCGGGCGATCTCCGCCATTTTGGGGTCGCCGCTCGTGGCGAGCGTGGTCAGCGCCTGCAGCCGCACCTCGGCATTATCGTCCGCCAGAAACCAGCGCAACAGCAACCGGGCGTCGCTCGTCGGCAGCGTTGCCGCCCGCTCGATCGCTTCCAACCGTTCGGGCGCCGGCAGCTTGCCCAGCTCCCGAGTCAGCGTGAGCATCTCGTTCGAGTAGCCCCGGCCGGCCAGAATCTTGCGCATCGCGGCGGCTTCAAACCGCGACGCCGTTTCCAGTTGTGCCATGAGCTGCCGATCGCTCAGCCGGCGGTATTCCTGCAGGCTGTGCCGCATGTCCAGCGGCGACGGCACGTCAGTCACCGGCGAAGTTATCGGCGATTTCTCAGCCACCGGCCCATCCAGCGGCTTCGGCGCCTCGGAAAGCGGCTTGGCCGCCTCTGGAGCAGGAAGGCTCGCAATGGGCAGTGGCAGCGGTTTCGCGGTAAGACTCGGCGCCGGGTCCGTCGCTGGCGCAGGAGGTTGCGTCAGTAAATTCTCGTGAGGCGTTTGAGTGAGCGGCTCGACAGGCGTCGCTTGCTCTGCGGCGCCGCCGGCCGTCATCTTGCTCAGCGAAGCATGAGTCTCGGGAAACGGCGAAGACTGTCGCGAATCCCCAGCCGGCCGTTCGATGGACAGGAGGCGATCGTACAACGTCACAGCGCGCCAACCGCCGGCGCCCGACAGGCCCGCCGCGTCACGAGCCAATTGCCTGACGAGCCGATCCGCCCACTGGCGTCCCTCGGCTCCCAGTTCGCTGTAGCGATTTCCGATGGCCCCCGCCAACGCGTCGATCTCTTCGGCGAACGCCTCCTGATCGTCGTGCTCCGAGAACTTCACTTCCCAAGCCGCTAGCTGATCGGCAATCGCCGTCCGCGCCGCCTCGGCAATCTGAGCCCGCTGCGACGCCGCCAGCTTCATCAGCGGTTCAACGGCCGGCAATCCCATGAGCTGTAGCCGCCGCACCGATTCCAAGCTTTCCACCTCGCTCTGCCCGTACGCCCGTTGACTGAGCGTCGTGGCAAATCGTAGCTGCTCGCGATGCATCAGCTCCGGGCCGGCCGCAAAGAGCCCAGCGGTCATGAACGCCACCATGGCCAGCCGCAACATCGTGCGGCCGCGTTTCGATCCAGCAGCTTGCGGAGCGCGTGCCATGAGCGCGA
>JAICUM010000794.1 GCA_025935855.1 Pirellulales bacterium
CCCAGGTGCGCCATCTGCAAGCCGAAATCCGCGAACTGAAACGCCGTCTGTTTGGCCGCAGTTCCGAGACCTCCGCCACGACGCAACCAACCAGCACGAAACCGCCAGACACCCGCAAGCCGCGCTCGCGGGGCCAGCAACCCGGCAGCAGCGGACACGGCCGACGCAATCACGATCATCTGCCCACCACGCACGAAGTCTGCGCTCTGCCCGAGACGGAGAAATGTTGTCCCGATTGCGGCCAGCCCTATGAGGAAATTCCCGGCACCGCCGATGGCTATATCCTGGAGATCGACGTCCGCGCCTATCGCCGCCGTTATCAGCGCAAACGCTATCGCTGCCCCTGTGATTGCGGCAACCGACCACGCCTGCTCACGGCGCCGCCGCCCGACAAGCTCATTCCCAAAAGCAACATCGGCGTCTCCTTGTGGACGACAATCCTCGAGCACAAGTTCGCCTTCTTCCAGCCGCTGCACCGCACCCTGGCCGAACTGAGCAGCCGCGATATGTCCCTGCCCGCCGGCACCATCACCGATGGCTTGCAAAAATGCGTGCCGCTCTTCGAGCCGCTTTACAAACTGCTGGCCGAATACAACCGCACCGCTGAGCACTGGCATTGCGATGAAACGCGCTGGCTGGTCTTCGAAAAACAGCCCGACAAGGCCAATTTCAAGTGGATGCTCTGGGTCTTCGCCGCCAAGGACTCGATCGTCTTCGTGCTCGATCCGACGCGCTCGCACGACGTTCCCGAAGACCACTTCGGCGACGATGCCGAGGGCATTGCCAGCGTCGATCGCTACAGCAGCTACAAGGCCATGGCTCAGGTGAGGCGGGCAAGATTGTCCTGGCTTTCTGCTGGGCCCATGTGCGTCGCGACTTCTTGACCGTGCTCACCGGCTGGACGGAATTGACTGACTGGGCCTGGTCATGGCTCGAAGACATTGGCCTGCTCTACCACCGCAATGACCAGCGCGTGGTAGTCCTGGAGGATGCCGACCAATTTGCGGCCGCGGATCAGCAAGTGCGTGCTCAGCTCGAGCACCTGCGGCAACGCTACGAAGCCGAATTGGCTGATCCGGACTTGCGGCAACCGCAACGCAAGGTGCTGACCAGCCTGCAAGAGCACTGGTCGGGCCTGACCGTGTTCGTGGCTCATCCCGAAGTGCCCATGGACAACAACACAGCCGAGCGCCGCCTGCGCGGCCCGGTGGTGGCCCGCAAAAACTTCTACGGTTCGGGCGCGATATGGAGCGGCCGACTGGCGGCCATGCTGTTCTCGCTCTTCCAAACCATGCAAACCTGGGGCCTGGTGATTAACAAGTGGCTCACAGTTTACTTGACGGAGTGTGCCAAAGCCGGCGGCAAACCGCCGCCCGATCCAGAGCGCTATCTGCCCTGGAACATGTCAGTTGAGGAACGCGAGCGCTTGGGCCCGGCGAAAGCCAAAGCGCCTGACCCACCCGACGCGGCAGCGCCAAATCCCGACACCGCAGAAACGGCGGCCTAACGGCTGACCCTGGGAAAATCTGCGCCAAGGTTCCAATCACTCCCGTGGCGCGTACAGACGCCTGATTACCGATTATTTACGGCGAAGAGTTCTTGATAGAATCCGGCTCATCGGCGGGACCGGGAAGCTGCGAGGCAACCGGCCGCGAGGTAGGAGGGCCACTTTGAA
>JAICUM010000589.1 GCA_025935855.1 Pirellulales bacterium
CTTCCTCATCTGCCTCGACAAGCACGGCGGCCGCAGCCGCTATACCGCCATCCTCCAGCACCACTTCCCCGAGAGCTGGATCGATCCCATCAGCGAGAACCGCAACGTCAGCCGTTACCGCTGGCAGCACGGCGACCACTCAATTGAAGCCCACTTCCGCGTCGGCTGCGAGGAGTTCCTGCCGACCGCCCTCGCCTCAATGACCGCCAAGTACCACCGTGAGCTGGCGATGAAGGCTTTCAACGCCTTCTGGATCCGCCGCATCCCCGAGCTGCAACCCACCGCCGGCTACCCCGGTGACGCCCACCGCTTCAAAGCCGCCATCGAACCGCTCCAGCGCCAATTCGGCATCGACGACCGTCTGCTGTGGAGAAGCCGGTAGTCGCCAGTATCCAGTCGCCAGGGGTCAGTAGTAGCATACGGTTCGCGGCCATTCTTCCACTGTCCCCTGACGACGGGCCCCTGACCACTATGCTCCTCTACATCATCCGCCACGCCTGGGCCTACGAGCACGGCGATCCGCGCTGGCCCGACGACTCCAAGCGACCGCTGGAAGACGGCGGCGCCGAGCGCTTCAAGAAAGTCGCCCAGGCCCTCGCCCAACGCGGCTTCGCCCCCGAGCTCATTGCCACCAGCCCGTTCAAGCGCTGCCGCCAAACGGCCGACATCGCCGCCGAGCAAGCGGGCGAGCCAAAGGTGGTTGAACTCAAAGCTCTGCAGCCGGGCAGCGACCTGAACGAGCTCATCGCCTGGTCGAACCAACAGGACGTCGAGTCGCTCGCCTGGGTCGGCCATTCGCCCGATGTCGAACACTTCGCCGCGACGCTGCTCAGCGCGGACGACAGCGCGAACGTCCGCTTCGCTAAAGGCAGCGCGGCGTCGATCGAATTCGACGGCGACATAGCGCCTGCCGCGGGCGAGCTGCAATGGCTCGTCACCGCGAAGCTGCTCGGCATATGATCGCTTGATACTGCAAAGATTGAAATGAAGTTTTCGTATGAACGTGAAAATCGAAGAAGCGCCGGACGAGGCCGTACCGCGCTGTCCGCACTGTCAGGCCGATTTGTCCGTCGTATGGGTCAAGATCAAAGGATTCGGCCTAATCGAACAACAGAAAATACTGATGTGCCCACATTGCCGGGCCGTGCTTGGATATGGCACACTTGGTCGATGAGGATCGAGTGCAGCAACAGCGACAAGGAAGTGAACTTAGATGGCTCGGCACGGCAAGTTTGATTGCGTCGTCATCGGCGGCGGGCACAATGGGTTGGTCTGCGCCGCGTATCTCGCCAAGGCCGGCCGCCGCGTGTGCGTCCTGGAGCGACGCCACGTCCTGGGCGGCTGCGCCACGACCGAAGAACTGTGGCCCGGCTACCGCGTCTCGACCGCGGCCTACGTCATCAGCCTGTTTCAGATGCCGATCATCCGCGAGCTGCGGCTCCGCGAGTACGGCCTGGAAATCCTGCCCCGCAACCCCTCGTCCTTCACGCCGCTGCCGGATGGCCGCAGCCTAACGCTCGGCCCGGACGAAGCGCTGGTTCAGCGCGAAATCAGCAAGTTCAGCATGCGCGACGCCGTGGCGTATCCACGCTACAACGCCCTGCTTGAGCGCATCGCCCAAGCCCTCGAGCCCACGCTTTCCGAGTCGGCGCCCGACCCGCTACCGCT
This sequence comes from Pirellulales bacterium, assembly GCA_025935855.1. Taxonomy (GTDB): domain Bacteria; phylum Planctomycetota; class Planctomycetia; order Pirellulales; family Lacipirellulaceae; genus Lacipirellula. Next base: position 1,669 of record JAICUM010000589.1, read on the forward strand.
CCCTGAGGGCTGGCGAAAGATCAGCATGCCCAAGCGCCTGCGCGACGGCAAGAAGCTGTGGGATTTGTACGGCGCCATGAAGACCCTCGGCGGCGAGCTGCCGGAGGCAGTCGAGCTTCTCACCGGCGCCGCCCGACCGATCCTCGAACGTTGGTTCGAAACGGAAGTCCTCAAAGCCACTCTCGCCACCGACGCCATTATCGGCGCCTTCACCGGCATCAGCTCGCCCGGCAGCGCGTACGTGCTTCTGCACCACGTGATGGGCGAAGCCGGCGGCGCTCGCGGCGTGTGGGGCTACGTGCGCGGCGGAATGGGCGGCTTGGCCGACTCGCTCGAAAAGGCTTGCCGCGATCTGGGCGTCGAAATCCGCCGCGAGTCGCCCGTACACGCTATCCACACCGACCGCCACGGCGTCTGCGGCGTGGGCTTAGCCGACGGCTCGCAGATCGACGCCCGCACGATCGCCTCCAGCGTGGACGCCCACGTCACCTTCGAGAAGTTGCTGCACCCTTCGACGCTGCCGGAGGAGTTCCGCAACGCGATTGCTCGGATCGATTACTCCAGCGCCAGCGCGAAGATCAACATTGCGCTCTCCGAGCCGCCGCAGTTCACCGCCGCGCCGGGCGCCGGCGTCATGCCGCACCATCGCGGTACGATGCACATCGGGCCGTCACTCGATTATCTCGATCGTGCCTACGACGACGCCAAGTACGGCCAGCCGAGCAGCGAGCCGGTCTTGGAAATCACGATGGCCACGAGCGTGGACGACACGCTCGCCCCGCCGGGCAAGCACATCCTTTCGATGTTCGTGCAGTACGCGCCGTACAAGCTGGCCGAAGGGACGTGGGACGAGCGAAAGGAAGCGTTCGCCGATCGCTGCATCGAGGTGCTAGCCCAGTATGCCCCAAACGTGCCGAAGGCGATCGAGCATCGGCAAGTGCTCAGCCCCGTGGACCTGGAGCGCGTGTACGGCATCACCGGCGGCAACATCATGCAGGGTGCCATGTCGCCGCATCAACTGTACTGCTTCCGGCCGGTGGCGGGCTGGGCCGACCATCGCACGCCCGTGCCGGGGCTGTACTTGTGCGGAGCCGCCAGCCACCCCGGCGGCGGCGTGATGGGCGCCTGCGGGCACAATGCCGCGACCGAAATTCTCCGCGACAAGTGGTAGATGAACGGATTCGAGGAGCGCCGCGAACCTTGTCGCTCGAAATCGGGCCTTCTAGACTGAAGATGTCGGTTGTTGATTCAAGACCAGGCGCTGGTTTGCGTTCGAGCCAATGACTTCCGAAGAAGAAGTTTATCAGGAGCACATCCTCGATCATTACGAGGACCCGTTTCATCGTGGGCATTTGCCGGCGGCGACGCATGCGCATGAAGACA
>JAICUM010000067.1 GCA_025935855.1 Pirellulales bacterium
CACCGATCAGCAGCTTGCACTGCCGAAGGTGGCCGGGCTGACGATTCGCGCGCGGTGGGCTTGGCTGCACCCGCAGGCCGGGAAGTTTGACTTCAGCTTTCTCGATTCTCAGATTGCCCGCTGCCGGAAGTTAAACAAGCCGTACAAACTGCTGGTGATGACCGGGCGGGAAAGCGCTCCGCGCTGGATCGGCGGGGAGTGGTATCTGGAGGCGCCGGTTCCCTGGTCGCCGCAGTTGGCGGAACAGTACGGCGCGCTTGTAGCTGAACTGGGCAAGCGCTATGCGAGCGATGCGCTCTTGGTAGGCGTGCACATCACAGGGCCGACGTTTCCCAGCGCGGAAATGCACCCCGCGCGCGGCATTGCCGGCGTCAAAGGGTTTAGCCTGAAGGCGATGTCCGCCGCTTGGGCTGCGTCGATCGACGACTATGCCAAGGCCTTTCCCGAAACCGCATGCATCCTGTCGATCAGCGTGCAGCCGCCCGCGGATCGCTATCTCAGCGAAGTGGTGGCCTACGGCCGCTCGAAGCTCGGCCCGCGGCTGACGCTCGAGCATAATGCACTCAAGGCCTCGACCAATCCGCTGGCGCCGCATCAACTGTTCATCGCCAGCGCCGCGAAGCAGGGCTTCCGCGTCGGCTTTGAAATGGTCTGTGCCGCCGCGAACCAGCCGCAGCGGTTCGGATCACGCGACGTCATGGACGGCGTGAAGCTGGGCAAGGCCATTGGCGGCGTGTACTTCGATATTTACCCGCCGGACTTGGAATCATTGCGGTAGAAGCAATTATGGCTGATCCATACACCTCGCCCCGTCAAAGCCTCGCGCCTGGCCGCACGGCGTTCTTGTTCGATCTCGATGGGACACTCGTGGACAGTGTTTACCAGCATGTGCTCGCCTGGCGCGAAGCGATGGCGGCCGTCGGCATCGAGCTGGCCGTGTGGACGATTCACCGCCGCATCGGCATGAGCGGCGGGCTGATGGCCAACGCGATTCTGCGCGAGACGGGCCACGCGGTCAGCCATGACGAAGCGCGGCGGTTGGTTAAGCTGCACGGTGAAGCGTACGCGCGGCTTTCACATCAAGTTCGGCCGCTGCCGGGAGCGCGCGAACTGCTGGCGTACCTCACGCGAAGCGGCGTGCCGTGGTCGATCGCCACCAGCTCGCACATTGAAAGCGCCCGGCCGACGCTCGAAGCGCTGAACGTGCCTGCCGGCGTGCCGGTCATCACGCGCGATCAGGTCGAACATGCCAAGCCGGATCCCGATTTGTTTCTCGCCGCGGCGCGAAGCTTAGGCGTCGAGATCAGCGATTCGGTTGTCGTGGGCGACAGCGTTTGGGATTTACTTGCCGCGCGCCGTGCGCGGGCGCTGGGCGTTGGCTTGCTCTCGGGAGGATACGGGCAGGATGAGCTCGAACGGGCGGGCGCTTACCGCGTTTATCAAGATCCGGCGGACCTACTTCGGCATCTCGATGAAGTCGGCGCGCGAGTCATTGATTAGACTCCGCTACCGCGCGGCGGCGAGCCCGCTCGAATTGACTCGCCGCCGCGATGCCTCAATACCACGAGTCGCGATACTTTTCGCCCTCGGCCGCGAAGACCATGTCAGCGATCACTACCGGTAGCACCATGGCGGCCACGGCGGCAAAGCCGCTTGGACGGCGCGTCTTGGTGGCTGCTAGTCCCAGCAGGGCGCCGTCGAGCAGATCGCCGGCCACGCGCGCCCAGAGGCCCGCTTGGATCTTGCGACGGTCATCGCCCGCGGTGAGCAGGCCGACGCCGTGCAGGATTTCGCGTAAGCCCAGGGCCTGCAGAATGCCGCGATGGCTCGGCGCTTCATCGAGCCCCATCAACTGCTGAAGCTTGCCAGGCGCTAGTAGCTCCGTGAGACCAATTCCCACGCTCGTCCAGCCGAGGGCGCACGCGGCGTTTTCGACTGTCTGTTGGCCATCGGTGAGTTCGAGCATGATCTATTCCTCCGAAATGAGTTCTTGGCATCAGGCTGCCGGATCGAGCACTACTTTGATGCAGCCGTCGCTCTTCTCACGGAAAATGTTGTAGGCGTGCGGCGCCTCGCTGAGCGGCATGCGATGTGTGACGACGAAGCTCGGATCGATGCGGCCTTGCCGAATGGTTTCCAGCAGCTCAGGAACATAGCGGTGGACGTGCGTCTGGCCGGTTTTGATGGTGAGCGCCTTGTTCATCAGGGCGCCCATCGGAATCTTGTCGGACAGCCCGCCGTACACGCCGGCAATGGACACCGTGCCGCCCTTGCGGCAACACATAAGGGCTTGTCGCACGGCATGCGGGCGCTCGGTTTCCATGAAGAGGTTAGTCTTCACTTTGTCGTAGATGGTTTCGAGCATCGTGTAGCCGTGCGCCTCCATGCCGACGGCGTCCACGCAGATGTCCGGGCCGAGGCCGCCGGTCAGGTCGAGCAGGCGGTCGTAGACGTACTCATCGTGCATGTCGATCGTGATCGCGCCGGCGTCACGGGCCATTTGCATGCGCTCGGGAACTTTTTGCTCGTCATCGATGGCGACGACCTGCGCAGCGCCCAGGAGGAACGCGCTGCGAATGGCGAATTGCCCAACCGGCCCGCAGCCCCAGATGGCGACGGTGTCGTCCGGTTGCGGGTTGCAGTGCTGGATGGCCATGTAACCGGTGGGGTAAATGTCCGACAGAAAGACGAGTTTCTCATCCTCGAATTCCTGCGGCATTTTCTGGCAATTGAAATCCGCCAGCGGCACGCGCAAGAACTGGGCCTGCCCGCCGGCATATCCTCCGGTGAGGTGGGAATATCCGAGGATCCCGGCGGTCGCCTGGCCTAACAGCGTTTCGCCGATGTAGGGCTTGGTGTTCGTGTTGTCGCAGCAGCTATACATCTGCCGCTGGCAGAAAAAGCATTCGCCGCAGGAGATGTGGAACGGCACGACGACGCGGTCGCCGACGTTGACCTTCGACTTATCGACGTCGGGGCCGACTTCTTCGACGATGCCCATCGGTTCATGACCGAGGATGTCGCCGGGCTTCATGAAGGGGATGAAGCCGTCAACCAAGTGCAGGTCGGAGCCGCAGATGCAGGTGGAGGTGACGCGAATGATCGCGTCGCGTTTGTTGATGATCTTTGGCTCGGGAACGTCCTCGACCTTCACCTTGTATGGGGCGCACCAGATTAACGCTTTCATGAGGAATTCCTTTCGAGCCGCTGGCATGCGCGCCGCGAGTGGCTCAGGTTCTCGTGTTTTATGATCGCGTGCCGTGACCGAGGCATGTGCCGCGCGGCTGGCCTTTGATGGAGGGGATTTCGCCGGTTTCCATCAGCCGTTTGAAGCGCCGCACGTCCTCGCGAATTTGGGTTTCCGGCTCTTCGCCAAACAGCTTGGCCAACCAGCGGCCGACTTGCCCGGCGGGCGGGTGATATTGCAGATTGACGGTGACATTCGTGCCCCGATCGCCTGGGCCTGGCTGAAAGCGGACTTCGCCGCTGTGCTGAATATCGGAGTCCGGCAGCGCTCGCCAGGCGATGCGGCGGTTCGGCTCATCGGCGGTGATTTCGGCGTCCCACTCCACCTGGCCGCCGTAGATGGCCGGCGCCGTGGCGACCCAATGCGAGCGACGGTCGCCTTCGTTGTGGACCGATTCGAGGTGCTCCATGAATTGCGGGAGGTTCTCGAAATTCCGCCAGAACGAGTACAGCTCCTCAGGCGACTTGCGAATGTAATAGGACTCCGTGACTTGGACGCCGCGTGATTCCGCGGAGCGGCGATGTTGCTCGCCGGTGGCCGTGTCTACGCCAAGGGATTGATACATTGGGCAATGCCCGGTGGCGCCGCGATAGGCGAGCGCCCCGCCGACGCCGGCGATGGCCAACCCGGTGAGATCGCGGCGGGCTAGCCCCAGCCCCGCGAGGATCGCTCCGGCGGCGACGGAAACAACGCGTTCACCGTCAGCGACATTTTGTCGATGCGCCTGGTGGCCATTTTGCGGCGTGAGCGAGGGGACATGCTCCTGGATAAATTGTCGGAGCGGCCCCTCGCCGGAACGCTGGCGGCCGTCGCCGGTATGAACGCCGCGATTTGCGGCGGATTGTTGCGTCTGTGGCATGGCTTCCTCCCGGTGCGAACACCGAACGCGTCAAGTTGGCCGGTTGAATGACGCAATCGGCGTACCAGCGCGTTTTCGCTCGATTCATGCCGTTTATGACTTTCGATAGTTGAGTTGAACCTACCGGGAGAACGGGCCATGGGATTTGGGTTTGCCACCATGAACGCGGCGGAATCAGGTGAGGAGCCAGGGCGGAGGTTGCTAGCGGCGGGGCATTATCCAATCAAAACCGGATCACGATCTTGCCGAAGTGGGAGGCACTTTCCATGTAACGGAGCGCCTCGCGTGCTTCGTCGAAGCGGAAGCGGCGGTCGATGACCGGCCGCAACCCGTTGGTCGCGATCGCGGCGTTCATATCCTCGAACATCTGCCGCGAGCCGACAAAGATGCCCTGGAGGCGAAGGCTTTTCATGAGCAGGCTGACCGGGTTGACGCCTTCGCCGCTGGCCAGGATGCCGATCACAGCAACGCAGCCGCCAATGCGCGTGGCGGCGATGGACCGCGGCAAGGTGCCGGCGCCGCCGACTTCGACCACGTGATCGACGCCGACGCCGGCGGTGAGGCGGAGCACCTCCTTTTCCCAGTTGGGATGCGTTTTGTAATTGACCGTCTCATCGGCGCCCATCCCTTTCGCGCGGGCCAACTTCTCATCGCTGCTGGAGGTGGCGATGACGCGGACGCCGAGAAGCTTCGCGAACTGCAAGGCAAAGATTGACACGCCGCCGGTACCGAGCGTGAGCACCGTGTCGCCCGCTTTGATATCGCCCACGTCCACCAGCGCGTGCCAGGCGGTGACCGCGGCGCAGGGGAGCGTGGCGGCTTCTTCGTAGGACAGGTGATCGGGGATGCGCACGAGGCCCTGCTCGTGGAAGGCGCCGAGTTCGCGGAGCGTGCCGTCGAAATCACCACCACCGAGCGTGGTGCGAAACTTCTCGGCGGTTGGACGGCCTTCGACCCAGCCCTGGGTGAAGATCGGACAGACGCGGTCGCCGATTTTCCAGCGTGTGACGCGTTCGCCGAGCTCGACCACTTCGCCCGCGCCGTCAGAAAACGGCACGGTCGGGAACTTCGCTTTCGGGTTGTATATGCCGCGTGCGAACAGCAGGTCGCGGTAGTTCAACGACGCGGCGTGCAGCTTCACGACCACCTCGCCGGCCGCCGGGCGCGGCGAGTCACGCTCGACGAGCGATAGGTTGTCGATGCCGAATTGATTGTACTGGAAGGCTTTCATGGCGATTTAGTGCGAGGTGTTCGTTTTCGGCGAGCTCGCGATGGCTTGCCGCGCTCGGCAGTATAGCAGGCACGCACCGCGATGATTGGGCGAGGTGATGCGGCAGCAACACGGCAGGAACCTATTTTGGTTTTTGGATTGTGTGATCATCAGGGGGCCCCGGTTTTCGTGATCAAAATGCAGCGCGCCGGCAGCCAGGCAACGCAAATTTTCCGAGAAAACATGAGCGGGTTGACCATTGTCAATCCTCGTACGGGGTGGACTTTTGGATTTTCCGAAAAAAGTCCAAAAGTCCAAAAGTGCTTTTGATGAACGTTGGGCGCAGCGCCGCCGCTCCGACATTTCATGCGTTACACCGCTTCGAACGGGAGGCGGCTTTGCCGTTTCACGCCCAAACAGGTCAGCGTGCTATGCCGGCGTTATAGTGTACTATTATACACTATCGCAGCTCAATTTCAAGAGCAGATTTGGGCGATTGGCGGGGCGAACTGGAAGACAGGCTCCTTCAGCGGAAAGGATCCCAACCTTGTTCGTTCATGCGTGACGGGGGGGCTGGCTCCATGTCGCCGCGGCGCGGCTTTTGGTTGAGCTTCCGCGCAATAACGTAGGCTTACGCCTACGGCTAGGCGCTGTCGCGGCTGTTCCGGCGTCAGGGTGATTGCGTTCGACTGACAGCGACTATAGGAAGCGGATCGCTTTGAATCGGCGAACTTGGTCGGCGATGGCCGTTTCGACCGGCAGGCGTTCCATGGAGGAAGCACCGTAGAAGCCGTGGACGTTTTTGGTTCGGCTGAGGATGAACTGGGCGTCTTCCGGCATGGCGATCGGGCCGCCGTGGCAGAGAATAATGACATCGTCGCGGATGGGACGAGCGGCGTCGGCGATAGCTTGAACGTCGGGAACGCAGTCGTCCATGGAGCGGGCGGTGTGGGCGCCGATGGAGCCTTTGGTCGTGAGGCCCATGTGGGCGACGAGAATGTCGGCGCCGGCTTCGGCCATTTGCCTGGCTTGCTCGGCGTCGAAGACGTAGGGCGTGGTGAGCAGGTCGCGCTCGCGCGCCAAACGCACCAGGCGGACCTCGTGGTCGTAGCCCATGCCGGTTTCTTCGAGATTCGCGCGGAACTGGCCGTCGATGAGGCCGACGGTGGGGAAATTCTGAATGCCGGCGAAGCCGATGTGCTTGAGCTCGTCGAGGAACTTGTCCATCAGGCGGAAGGGGTCGCTGGCGCAGACGCCGGCGAGCACGGGGGTGTCGCGGACCACCGGAAGCACCTCGGCGGCCATTTCGACGACCACGGCGTTCGCGTCGCCGTAGGGCATGAGACCGGCGAGCGAACCGCGGCCGGCCATGCGGTAGCGGCCGGAGTTGTAGATGACGATGAGGTCGATGCCGCCGGCTTCTTCGCACTTGGCGCTAATGCCAGTGCCAGCGCCGCCGCCGATGATGGGAACGCCGGCGGCGATGCGCTCGCGGAGGCGGGTGAGGATTTGCGTGCGGGTGTGGGGCATGAGGATTCCGGTGGGTTGTTTGGTGGACGGTGTTTGTCGGCGGGGGATTTCGGCGTGATCTTGGCTTCTGATTCAATGTCGCCGCTGCGCGGCTTGGCTTTTGGTGGGCGGCTTTCCGTGGGCTTACGCCCACGGCTAGGCGCTGTCGCCGCTTTCGCGGCTACGAGAATTGTCTTGTCGGAGTCGGCCGTAGTGCTTTCCGGTTTGGTTGCCTATTCTCCTTACTTCCTACTTACTTTCTCTTGTTGCGATTAGCTCCAGCACAAGTTCGACGGCTTTTTGGGCGAATTGTGGGTCGTTGATGTTAACGTTCACTTCTTCGACGGGGATGTCGGTGAGGAGATGGCGGCGGAGTTCCGTGAACATGGCCTGGTCGGCGGCGCGGTCGCAAAAGGGTTGGTTGTCGCCGTCGAGCAGGGAGACGCCGCGCAGGGGGAGTAGGAAGGCGACGGGGCCGCGGGCGGCGTTTGCCTTCTCGGCGAAAATCTGGCCCATTTGTCTGTTTTCTTCGATGTTCGTGCGCATCAGCGTCACCGACGGGTTCCATTCGTAGAACCGCCGGCCGGCGTCGCGGTATTTCTGCGGCACGGAGCTGGGCGGGCCGAAGTTCACCATGTCGATGCACCCTGGGACGATGAGGTGCGGAATGCCGCGGCGGCCGGCGGCGGCGAGCCGATCCTGACCGGCGCTGAACACGCCGCCGCACAACTCGTCGGCCCATTCGGTGGTGGTGATGTCGAGGCAGGCGTCGATGAGCCCCTCGTCGATGAGCGATTCCATCGTGCGGCCACCGGCGCCGGTGGCGTGGAAGACGAGCACTTCGTAGCCGCGGTCGTTGAGGGCGGCGCGGCAGGCGTCGACGCAGGCGGTGGTGTTGCCGAACATGCTGGCGGCGATGATCGGGCGGTCATCGGTTGAAGGCGACGGTTCGGAGCCTACCATGCCGACGATGGCGCCGGCGGCGCGGGCGATGACGACGCGCGAGATGCGATTCAGCCCGGCCACGTCGGTGACCGACGGAATGAGCGTAACGTCCTTCGTGCCGACGTAGGCCGACACGTCGCCGCCGGCGACGGTCGAGACGCAGACTTTGGGAACGCCAAGCGGCAGCGCTCGCATGGCGGCGGTGATGACGCTCGAACCGCCGGAGCCGCCCATGCCGATGATGCCGCTCAAGCGGCCCTCGTCGTATAGCCGGAGGGCGATCACGGCGGCGCCGGCGGCCATGGTTTTCATCGCGGCGCCGCGGTCGGCGGCAACGCGCAGCGCGGCGAGATCGCCGCCGCCAGCTTGCGCAACTTCCGCCGCAGGCACGTCAACTGGAAACGGAGCGTCGTCGCCGAGGACGCCGACGTTGACCGTCAGCGTGTTGGCGCCGAGCGCGAGCAGCCGTTCGCGGAGATAGGCGTACTCAGCGCCTTTGGAATCGAAGGCGCCGATGATCACGATGCGACCGGCCATAGCAAGATTACAAGTATGGGCATGCGGCGGAGCACCGGGTCAATCTGTCGTAATGCCGGCGATGGGCTGTTCGATCTCGCAACATCAGTTCGCGGTTGGCAGCCGCGGTTATTGAGATCCGCCGCAGAAGCAGAAACTCATTCTGAAGCTCGATTCCGGCAATTCAAGCGGGAGAAGTCACAGAGGATGCAAAGTTGCACGCTCGTGGTTTGTGTTTTTTCAGTAAGTTGGGCGAGGAATTCGCGTGATTTTTTGCCAGAGATAAGTCCTTTGCGGTGAATGGCTTCGGACAAGTTGTCGCGCCTGTTTGGTATGCGCATTGCAACGAAAAAGTTGGACCCCGTTCTCAATTTACGCATGCGGTGGAGGTAAACGATGAGTGCAATCCAACAAGACGCCAGGTTCATTGGCAGCGGCTTTTCCGGCGAAGCACTGGCGAGTGCCGGGGTGGTGGTGTTGGCCATTTTGGGACTGGCCAATGTGTACCCGGATTATATGTTGCCAGTCGCCGCGATTGTGATGGGGTTCGCCCTGTTAGTGAAAGGCGGAACGATTGCCAGTCACTTTCGGCGGTTCGTGCGCGAATCGGGCAATGATCGCGAGGCGCAATTGGAGCTAGGAACGGGCATGTCGATGGAGTTGCTGGGCGGCGCCGCGGGCATCACGCTCGGGGTATTGGCCCTCATCGGCCTGAATCCGATGACGCTCATGGAAGTGGCGGCCCTGGTGTTCGGTGGCACGCTGCTGTTTGGCGGCGGCGAGACGTACCGCATCAGCCAGCTCCGGCTCCGGAACGCCGACGAAACTGGACGCCTAGCGGGCGAATCGGCCGGAGCGCTCGAGGCCATGGCCGGAATCGCGGCGATGGTGCTGGGCATTCTGGCCCTGACCGGGACGGGGCATCCGCTGACGCTGGTGCTGGTCGCGGTGCTCATCGTCGGCGGCGCCACGCTGATGAGCGGTTTGGCCGTGATGGGACGGATGACCAGGGCGTTTTAGTGACGGGTTGGCGCGGCGGGTTGACAACATCCCGCCGCGCGGCCGGTCTTATCGCGGAGCGCGCACTGTTGCGCGCTTTGAGGGCGATAGTTGAGGGTAACGACCAGCGCGCCCTTTCAGGGCTACGGACGATATATTGGCGGCGATTCCCAGGGCTTCACCCTGGGCTTTCATAGCGCGGCCTTTCAGGCCTTAAGACAATGTTGAACGCAAAGCCTGCTTTTTGACGCGAGAACAGCGACTCAAGGCTGACTCCGAAGGTAGGCAATCAGGTCCGCAAGCGATTGCTTGTCGAGGACTTTTTCGAGGCCTTCGGGCATGAGGCTTATGCCGGTGGATTGAAGCTGCTCGATGTCGGCTCGGGGGATGGTCTTCGTGACTTTCTCGGCGGCGGTGAGCGTGACGCTGGTGGCCGTTTCTCCCGTGATGACGCCGCTAACGGCGAGGCCGTCGGTCGTGAGCACCGTGTACTGAACGTACTTGGGATCCACTTCGCGATTCGGATCGAGGATGGCGATCATCAGGGCTTCGGGCGTGCGCGTGACGACCGTGGCAAGGTCGGCGCCGACTTCCGTGCCGAAGCCTTCGCGGCGGTGGCAGACGGCGCAGGTCTTGCGGAAGACTTCGCGGCCATGGGCGACGTCGCCGGTGAGGTTGAGCGCGTCGCGGTAGCTTTCGATGACGGCGGCGCGCTGCTGGTTGCCGCCGGAGAGCAGCTGTTCGGCTTGCTTGCGCACGTCAGCGTCGGCGTGCGTTTTGAGGCGCTGGATCGTCGTGGGGTCCAGGTCGTGCGGCGAAAGCTGCTTGTCTTTAATGGCGGCGAGCAGGGCTTTCGCGGAAGTCGCGCGAGACAACAGCAGATTGGCCGCTTGCAGCCGCACGGCGGGGCTCATGCTGGGCCAGGCGGCGAGGACCGGCGTCGCGGTGTCGGCGTTTGCGAATTGGCCGAGCGCCGCGAGCGCGGCAAGCTGAATGACTCGCGGCTGTTGCGGCTGAAGCAGCTCGATGAGCACGGGCGAGGCTTCGGCATAACTTCCGAGGGCCAGACCGGCGACCGCGTCGGCGCGCTGTTGAGGTTTGGCGTGTTCGTCGCGGGCCGTGGCAAGTGATTCTTGAAATAGCTTGGTGAGCATTTGGTCCACGCCGGCGCCGTGTTTCGCCAAGTTTTCGCGGACGACGCCGGCGTGACCGCCGGCGCCGTGGAGCAGCGTGATGAGCAAATCGCCGGCAAGCTGCGGTTCCTTTTCCAAGGCGGCGTCGAGATCGGTCGCGATGGATTGCAGCTCTTGCTTGTCGCCGCGGGCGCCGATTTCGCGAGCGAGCTCCAGGATGAAGGCGCGGCCAGCGGGCGAATGGCTGAATTCATGGTCGGAAAGCAGCTTCGCCAGGAGTTTCTCCGCGCCTTTGTTCAGCGAGCTGAGCACGGCGGCGGCCATGTATTCGCTGGCGGCGTCGCGATGGATGATCGTGGCGAGGGCGTCGATTCGCTTGGGGCTGGCGACTTCGCCGAGCGCGAAGGCCACTTGATAACGTATTTGGATGTCGCGATCTTCGGCAGTCGCGATCAATGCGTGTTCGAGGTTTTGCCGAGCGGGGTCATCGTTCGCGGCGCCATGCAGCCGCAGCCCGGCGAGGCGTGCGGCGTGTTCGCGAAGATGCGGCGCATCGACAAAGGCATGTTCATCGAAGGCGTCATGATCCGAGAACACCGTGAGCAATGTTTCGACGTCCAGCGCCTTTCGATTCGCCAATGAATACAGCGCGATCAATCGACCCTCTGGGCGGGCCTTCGAGTTGAAGAGCTTTTTGAGCAACGGCGTGGCGGCGGAATCGTTTTGCTCGTAGAGCAGGCGCGCCGCGGTGGTGCGATGCCAGCCGTTGGGGTGATCGAGCATGGCGACGAGCTTGTCGGTCGTGGCACCGGCGAGAACGGGACGTTTGGCGGCGTCTTTATCGCGCCGAACGTTGTTGTTCTCACGAACCACACGATATATCCTTCCGCGATCGCGGCCGCTGGTGAGATCGAGATGTTTCTTCAGCACCGGCGGCAGGCTGGACGGGTGCTCGATGATCTCGCGGTACATGTCGAGGATGTACAGATTGCCGTCGGGTCCATTGGCGAACTGCACGGGGCGGAACCAGATATCTCGCGAGGCGACGAATTCCTTGTTCGGCGTGGCCCGGCGGGCAATGAAGGCGACCGAGTTCGGGTCCTCTTCCACCGTTTTGCGGTGAACGAGGTTGCTGCCGACGTCGCCGATGAACGCGTTCCCGTGGAACTCCTTCGGCCAGGCGTCGCCGGTGTAAATGGTGACGCCCGTGGCGCTGGTGAAGTAGCCAGCCGCGCGACCACCGCCTTCGACCGGCCCCGGCACGATACCCTTCACGCGGAGACGCGTGCGGATTTCACGCCACGGTTCGACCGGGCTGATGCGAAACACGTCTGCGGCCGGGCCTTCGACACCGATGCTCTTGAGCGCCGCCGGCGGATGCAGGTAGGGGTTCCGCGAGATGAACTGGTCCTCGTACATGATCTGCTGGATGTGGTCGCTGTTCTGGCAGGTGAAGGCGTGGCCCCAATCGTCGAAGCAGAAGCCGTGCTGGCTGGCGCCGCTTTCGGCGCGGAACTCGAGCGTCTTGGGATCGAACGAGAAATTGCGATCGCGCAGAACGAGCGGCTCGGATTTGGGCTGGTCGCCACGGCGGAGCTCGGCGCCGCAGCGGCTCACATCGACGTACACGCGGTTGTCGAGACCCCAGCGGAACGAGTTCAAGAGGCCCTGCACGTTCTGGGTGCCGAAGCCGGTGAAGACCACCTTGTGTACGTCGGCTTTGCCGTCGCCGTTGGTATCCTTGAGATACAGGATGTTCGGGGCGTCGCCGACGTACACGCCGCCGTCGTAGTACAGCACGGCGGTCGGCCAGAGCAGGCCGTCGGCGAGCACGGTGCTGGTTTCAAACTTGCCGTCGCCGTCGCCGTCTGTCAGCACGCGGATGCGGCCAAGCTTGTCGGCGGCGTTCTCGCTGTAGCCGATCATTTCGGCCACGTACATGCGGCCATGTTCGTCGAAGTCGATTGCCACGGGGCTGGCCACCAGCGGTTCGGCGGCGGCGAGCTCCAGGCGGAAGCCTTGTTCGACTTCGAACGTGCCGAGCGCTTTGGCGGGCGGCGTCGGCGGGATGCGCTTCAGATCGGCGGAATAATCGCGGTCAGCCGCATCGGTTTCTTTTTCTTTATCTTTGGCGCTGGTCGGAGTGGCGGCGCGAATTTCAAGCGGTTTGTGCAGTGTGGCTACAGCCAGGAGGACCAGAAGTACGGCAAGTCGCGGTCGGGAGGGCATTTTTGGCGTCCGAGGACTGGGCGTGGAGAAATCTTTTCGTCGGCGCCGCGTGGAATGAGGGCGCCATTACGACATATAATCAAGGCTTATGAGGCAGAGGATGAAATCAGCCGCCGACCGCGTGATGCGCCTGGCCTTGGCGGCGGCCGTCTGCTCGTGGAGCGGGGTGGTTTGGGGGGCGGGCGCGGGAATCGATTTCAACCGCGACGTTCGTCCTATTCTGTCTGAAAACTGCTTCGCCTGCCACGGGTTCGACCCGGTGGCCCGGCAGGCCGATCTGCGGCTGGACGTGGCGGAATCGGCCCTGAAGGAGCGCGATGCCGGAGCGGCCATCGTGCCGGGGAAGCCGGAGGAAAGCGAAGCCTGGCGGCGGATCACCAGCGGAGACGAATCGGAGCGGATGCCGCCGCCGGATTCGCACCGCGAGCTGACCGCCAAGCAGAAGGAAACGCTGCGGCGGTGGATTGCCGAGGGCGCCAAGTACGAGAAGCACTGGTCGTTCGTGCCGCCGCAGAAGGCGCCGCTGCCGGAGGTTTCTGACGCGAAGGGGCCGCGGATTGAACTCGACCGGTTCGTGATGGCTCGGCTGGACGCCGAGGGGTTGAAGCCGTCGGCCGAGGCGGATCGGCGGATGCTCATGCGGCGAGGGTATTTCGATTTGACGGGGCTGCCGCCGAGCGCCGAGGAAGTGGAGGCGTTTGTCGCCGATCAATCGCCGGATGCGTATGAGCGGCTGGTCGATCGGCTGCTCGCGGATCGGCAC
>JAICUM010000285.1 GCA_025935855.1 Pirellulales bacterium
CGGACGCTGGCGCTGCGGAGTTTGGCGCGGGCGCGGGAGAGCATGGGGCCGACGCTGTTGGGGGCCATGCCGGTGGCGCCGCTGATTTCCTGGTAGGTCTTGCCTTCCAGGTGATACATGCGGACGACGGCGGCTTCGGATTGGTCGAGCCGCTCCATGAGGTGCTCGACTTCCTCGCGGTCGGTGATTCGCTGTTCGCCATTGCCGCCTTCGGACGAAACCGCGTCGGCGGCGGCGCCGAGCGACGTGGCGGTGCGCGTTTCGACCAGCCTGCGAACGATGACGCGGCGGGCGATGACCGTGAGGTAGGTCGCGAGGCTGGCCTTGCCGCGGAAGCGGCGCAGCACGGCGAAGTCGTCGCGGATGATTGCCAGAAAGACATCCGCGGTGAGATCCTCGCGATCGGCCGAGGTGAGCATGATCGATCGGCTGCGGGCGGTGTGGTTGATCACGTGGATCACCAGCCCGGTGAAGCGATCGACGAAATCTTCCCAGGCGCGCGGTTTACGAGCCAGGCAGCGGTCGAGGAGGTTGCGGTCGATGTCAGAAAGCGCCACTTAACGTACCTAGCGGTTCACGAGCCCCGAAAAAAGTCTGGCCTCCCCTCGTGAGCAGCGCGCGGCGCGAATGCTCCACTCGATTCTAGATAGCGGGGAAGCGCGGAGCAAGGCGATGTGGGCGCCGGGCGCCGCTGAAGCGAACATGAGCGGGGGAACGAGTGTCGAAACTGCGGTTTGGGCAAGTTTTTTCGTCGATTGACACTTCCGGGAGGCGGTCCTAAGATGCCCGCCAACGTGGCGGCCTGCGGGGCTGAAAGTCGTTCGCTGGCAATCACTTGCCCGTCCTTTGCACTCGATGCTACGATGACCGGCATAGGGCGCGCGCCGTCCGTTGGAGCCAGTTGAGATCGAACTAGTTTTGCCGCGATAAGAAGGGAGAGAATTCGTCATGACCCACGTTGTGTGCGAACCGTGCTTCGCCTGCAAATATACCGACTGCGTGGTCGTCTGCCCGGTCGAGTGCTTCTACGAAGGGGAGCAGATTCTGTACATCCATCCGGACGAGTGCATCGACTGTGAAGCTTGCGTGCCGGAGTGCCCGGTGGAGGCGATCTTCCACGAGGACAACGTGCCGGAAGAGTGGAAGGGCTTTACGGAGCTGAATGCGGAAATGGCGTCGCAGTGCCCGAACATTACGGAGAAGAAGACTCCGCTGTGTGAGCAGTGAAGTAAGAAGTTCGACGAGCGAAATGAATACCGCCGGCAAATGCGCCGGCGGTTTTTTATGCGCAAACTCGGGGATCAAAGTCGATCGGCGTCGTTTCGGACGGTGTCGGTTATGCCGTTTGCTCCATCGGCTCGCCAAGAAATTGGCTCACGCCTTCATGATCGAAGATGACAGGCACGGCGGCCTTGGAGACGAACACGGCAACACCGCCACGAAAGACGAGCGCTTCGGGATGATCAACTTGGAAACAGTCGCCGCTTACCATCTCAACCGTGAATGGTTTGAATGGCGAACGCCGTTGCAAGGCGCGTAGGGCGCGGTCGAAGTTTTCTGCGGTCATAAGTCAATTATAGGCCGGGCGACCAGATAGTGTGATTACTTCAAATCCACCGACCAATACGCGTTGTCGAGGAAGTTTTTCCAGCTGGCGTACTTGGGGTTGCCGAGCTTGATGGTGAGCATCGGGCTGCGCTTGGGGCGGACGGGCTTTTTGATGAGCTTCATGCCGGCTTCCTGCGGGGTGCGGCCGCCTTTGCGGACGTTGCAGCGGACGCAGGCGCAGACCAGGTTCTCCCAGCTCGTTTCGCCGCCGCGGCAGGTGGGCAGGACGTGATCGAGGCTCAGCTCGCTGGTGGCGAAGCGTTTGCCGCAGTATTGGCAGAGGTTGGCGTCGCGGGCGAAGATGTTCCGCCGGTTCAGCCGCACGCGCTGCTTCGGCAGGCGATCGTAGTGCAGCAGCCGCAGGACGCGGGGAACGCGGACTTCGAAGTTCACGCTACGGATCCAGTCGTCGTGCGGCTCGCGCTCCTTGAAGGCGGCCTGCAGCTCACTGATTTCGCGCCACGAGTCGAAGTCGTAATTCTGGTACTGGCCATCCTCGATGTGGATGACTTCAGCCAGCGAGTTCACGAGCAGGCCGAAGGCCCGGCGGACGTTGACCACGTGGACCGCCATGTAGTGGCGGTTCAGGACGAGAACGCTGGCGTTGAGTCCGTTTGATTCGGCGATCGACATGCAACAAGCCGCCTGTACGCGTGCGCAAGGAATCCCTCCCGCCTACACGCTGAGCGGCGAAGTTCATGGGCCGCTTCGAGCGGCCGGTCATGCACTTCTTCGCCGCGATGTGTGCCTACGAAGTAGGCGTCGATCGACGGCTCAACGCGTGAAGCTAACGCTGCCAGGCGGGACGCGGCAGCGCCCGATGGACTGAAATAGCGCCGAACGCGTGCCGCAGCTATCCGTGCATGACAAGGACCGCGGACGCTTTGGTTCGCGGCGATTGTCGGCACGCGTTCGATCAAGTGCATTCTAAACGGGCGTAGGGCGCAAAACCAGCGCGGGAATCGGGGATTTCGGGCTTCCGGAAGCTTTCTAGGGAAGTGATGAACGTCCGCAAACGTGGTTGAGTCGGGCGGATCGCTCGGTGAGTGGAGGTTGTCTGGTGTGCTTTCCCAGCGGCAGGTGTGCCGCCGGCTAGTGTGATGGTGCGTGGGGCCTGCGGTGGTGAAATCGAGGTGGGCAATACGGCGCAGAGATGTTTACTTGGGCATGGGGTTTGCCTTGTGCATCGCCGCGAGTGCATGGAGATTTTGGCGAGCTACTCGCTCGCGCGGCACTTGGTCAAGAGCGAAAAAGTTACTTCCGCGAATCCTGGAAGGTTTGTCTTGCGACCCGCGCTTTACCCTCGTTAGGATGAAACTTGTGGGGGAGGCGCTCGAAAGAGGAACGGAGCGTTCTATCAACAAAGTCCATTGAGGGCGGGGGTCATGCTTCACTACACCTGCGACTCGTGCAAGCGAGAGATCGATCCGAATCGCGAACTGAGATACGTGGTTCGCGTGGAGGTTTACGCGGCGCTCGATCCGATGGAAGAGGACGCCGATGATGAGCGCGATCATCTGCAGGAGATTCAGGACATTCTCGAGCGGATTGACGACGCCGACGATGAGCAGATCAGCGACGACGTCTATCACCAGGTCCGCTACGACATGTGCAGCGAGTGCCGCGCGCGGTATGTGAAGAACCCGCTGGGCCGGCTGGCGCTGCAGGGATTGGGCTTCAGCCAGAACTAAGGGATTGGCTGCAGCCACGCAGGGATGCGAACGCTCTTCGCGTGACGGCTCTTCGGCTTTTCTTCCGCCTGTGACCGGCTGCTGATGGCACGGTATCGACGTTCGCGCCAGCGGGAATTGTGGGCGGTTGTCGCCATCCTGCTCGTCGCGCTACTGCGCTGGTGGAGCGGCGGCGGCTCGCAATCGCGGAATCGGTTCGATGATCCGGCACTGGGGCCGGGAGTGTACGAAGTCGATCGCGTGGTGGACGGCGACACGCTGGATTTGCGGCAGCCGCATTGCCGGATTCGGCTGCAAGGCGTGGATACGCCGGAGACGGTGAAGCCGGATTGGCCGGTTGAACCGTGGGGGCCGGAGGCGAGCGCTTTCACCAAGGAGTTCGTTGACGAAGCGCGGGGACGCGTGCGCGTGGAGATCAACGGCGAGACGCGGGACAAGTATGGCCGCCATCTTGCGTTCATTTGGAACGGCGAGCGGATGCTCAACGAAGAGCTGGTGCGCAAGGGACTAGCGCGGGCGACGCTGCAGTATGATTTTGGGATTCGGAAGAAAGATTTACTGCGCGATGCCGAGCGCAAAGCAAAGAAAGAGCACCTCGGCATTTGGTCCAAGTAGGTCCCTTCTGCGGGAAGGGACCTTGTAGTCCGGAAAGCAATTACCCGCCGCCTAGGTCCCGCTCGGCAAGTGGGACCTACCGTACAAACGCTGGTTGGGGGATGCCGCCGCTTGGTAGTCGTTCCGCAGTTGGCTGCGGCGTCGCGGACGGCGCCTGAGCAGGGATCGCCGCGCCGCCGGGTGCGATGAATTGCGGCACCGGGGCATTTGGCGCCGCGGCCGTGGAACTGGCGACTTGCAGCGGCTCGGGCATGAGCACGGGCGGCGCGCCGGTGGCGGGGCCGGCGCTGTCCCAGTTGGCGCGGGTTAGCTGATCGCCGAAGCGCTGGACGCCCGCAGCCGATTGAGAGGCTCCCAAGTCGGTCGGCGGCGAGCCGCTGATGACGGGCATTGCCCAGAGCTGCGGGTTCTCGGTGAGCGAATTGATCTGCACCGTGCCGACGTCGATCGACATGGCCAGGTCGCTCGCCGGGATGCGGATTTCCAGCTCCTGCGGCAGCGAGACGCCGGCTTGCGGGTAGTAGCGGTGGGACTTCGCGACGGCGCTGGCGATGAGCGTGCCCATGCGGTCGTACACGTGCTGCTCCAGCACCCAGGCGCGGCGCTGGTCGATGATCGTCCGCTTGGTCATCACGCCGCAGCGGCCTTGCACGGTGGATTTGATTTCCACCTTGCCGTTGCCAACCGGCAGCGGGCCTTCGTGGTGGTCGCCGGGCTTGAATTCGACGAAGCCGAGAGCGTCGAGCAGCCACTCAGGCTCGATCGGCAGGAGCTTCTGCGCCGCGCTGCCGCAGAACTGGTCGTGGCGGGCGAAGTAGAGGGCCGGCGGCTCGTTGCGTTTTACCCAGAACCAGAAGAGCTCGTCGTTGGCGCCAAGATCGACTTCGGCGCCGGTGAGGCTCGTGGACGCCTGCAGATGCACGCGGCCGGGGCGCTGGGCGGCGATGTTGCCGCGGAGTAGCGGGATGGCCGGCATGCCGGGGACGGTGATCGAGGCGTTGTTGGTTTGGTAGCTCTGAATGCGCGCGGCGTTTTGGTTCACCGCGGAAATGACCTGGTCGAGCGACGAGCCGACGACCAGGACCTCAGGCGCCGGCGGCGAGGAAGGCGCGAAGGGCATGCGAATCGACCGCGTACACGAGGCGCCAGAGGTGCAGAAGACGAGGGCAAGCAGTAGAAGTGACGTTAGCGTTGGTCTCCCCCACGAGGAGAAGTTAGGTGAAGGGATTTGCCTGTCGAACGGGGGGCCGCATGAGATTGGAGTGGCGGCGTGGTGAATCCCTTCCCTAGCCCCTCCCTTCGAGGGAGGGGGATTTTGCTTGAACGGCGTTCCGCATTCCGCATTCCGCATTGGGCACGCTCCTTTACTCGCCGCCGTAAAGCAATTGGACCAACCGCTGTTGCAACTGTTCCGTCCGCGCGGCGTCGAGCGTCGCCACGCGGATTTCGTACTGCTCATCCCGTCGTGGGCAGTTCACGATAAGCACTTCGCCCTGTTCGTCACGCCGCGATTCCTCGAGCTTCACGATCCGCCGGCGCATGAGGAGCAGGCCGAGCACGTAGCGAAACTCCGCTTCACCGGGCTGCGAGGCGAGCTCGTTGAACAGGTTCAAGTGCACATCCTGCGGCGCGAGCTTTGGCTTCGACGAGTCGTGGTCGTCGGCGCGTGACTTCCACCACGCGAAGACGCCATCGGCGGGGCCGCGCCATTCGCTGGCGGCGTAGTCGCGCCGCACGGGCGACGCGCCGTCCATGTGCAGCGTCGAGAAGTACGTCTCGCCGGGCGCGATGGTTCGGCCGCTGGCGGCGCACTGGCGGCTGCAGTGGGTGATTTCGAAGTCGAGGAGCATGACAGTGATTGGTTTCTGGGAGAAGCCACAGTGCGTGCCATGCCCACGGAGGTCCTCCGACGTGGGCATGCTGACTGATGTTTCATGCCCACGCGGACGTGGGCATGGCGCCCATCCGGCTGTTTTCGATTGCCTAGACGCGAGCCGCCGCAGCGCGAAAAAGGCTGCGGACTCTACAAAATAGCGCCGAGTCAATCAAGATAGCCGGCGCCGCTAGCGGCGATGTGCTGGCGGGCGGCGACTGACGTTTCGTTCTTCTTGGGAAACATCTATGCTCTTGGCCCGCTTATATCTAGTGAGCGCTGGGTTCATTGGCGCGTGGATGTGGAGTCGTCCGGCGCTTCACCGGCGGAGCGTAGCTCCGCAGCTATTGCATTGACTAAAACATCTGACCTCTTTATCTGCAACTTGTTATGACCGGCCGCCAGCTTGATATCGCCAGTCCCGCCCCGCCGCCGTTTGGAACTTCGGCCGAGAACCGCCATGAGGCTTCGCGGTTTCTTGGCGTGCACTTCGCGTGTTGCGACGCCTATTCGCGCGTGTATGCCAATCGCACACGAACGGCGTATGTGGGGCACTGCCCACGCTGCGCGCGGCGGTTTGAATTTCCGATCGGTCCTGGCGGGACGAGTGCGCGGTTCTTTACCGCGGGGTA
>JAICUM010000200.1 GCA_025935855.1 Pirellulales bacterium
AGGGAAAGGCCTTGCATCTTGTTCAACGCGCCGTAGACGCGAAACATAGCCTTCGTAGGGTCCTCCGCGCGGGTCGGCCCGACCCAGGTGATGATGGTGTTGGCCGCCCAGCGCGAGGGGGCCACGGCCTGGGTGTAGGCCACGGTCATCCCGCCGACGCCCAGCAGCACCATGGCGCCGTTGAGTTTCGGGACAATGATTTCGTCGTTGATGTACCAGCGCTTCCCGGGCAGAAAGAGCGGCAGGTAGTTCGCCGCCGCGCCAGCGAAGTAGTTGTTCAGCAGCGCCGTGTGGAGCGCGGCGGCCGCGCGGTTATCCGGCACCAGGCCTAAGTCGAGCTCCGCGTTGACGACGCTCGTGGGAGAACAGCAGCAGCAAGAAGTATTCGGCATTGGGAGTCTCGTCGACTGAGCCGTTCGACTTCGCCGTGCCGCCGCCTAGTTCGCCAAGGGACAGTGACCAAGGCGGCCGCCAACGGGGAGTATCGCACAGTGCGCGTTGGATTTCAAACAAATATCCAAGCGGAGAGGCCCGGGAGAATGCGCACGTGCAAAACGAGAAGCCATGAAGCGCCAAGCGAGCGAAACAAAACCGACGGGTTGCTGAAGCCGGTGAATGCGTGCTGCGAACTGCTGGACAAGCCACTGGGGAGGCTCAAGAAGTTGCCGCTGTTTTTACTGCGGGGGCGACTGAAAGTCACCGCTACTTATTCTTGATCGTTCGAGTTGGCTCGCAATAAAAAAAGCGAGTCGCCACGGGCGCGACCCGCTCGGGAGTGGGTTTCTTAAATAATCTCTAATCAAGCCGCATGTCTGAACTTGCCGATTGCAGGCATCTCGCTGGAGCGAGATGCGAAGCCGCTCGCGGAGCGAGCGGCCTACACTTGCGCGCGGCGGCGGCAGGCCGCCAGGGCGCCGACGGCGGCGAGGCTCAGTGCGGCGGTGCTCGGTTCAGGAATCTGGCCGGTCACGTTCAGGTGCTCGACCATGTCCATGAAGCTGTAGGGCCGGATGTTGTCGCTGGCGTAGGTCAGCGTGTCGGTCATCTGCGGGAAGTCTTTGGTGATCGAGGCGGCCGGCGTGTCGAAGTTCACCGTGTACGAGGCGGGCGTGCTGGGCAAGTCGCCGGGAACGGCCGGGGCGCCGAACAGAATCGTGCGGAAGTCCGGGTAGGGGAAGCCGCTGGAGGTGTCGAAGTCGGCGTTGAAGAGCACTCGCTTGCCGACGGTCAGGCCGTCGAAGTTCACGGTCAGCGTTTTGCCGTCCGGCGACACCGAGCTGCCGGTGATCGAGACGCCGGGATCGTTGTAGGTGACGTTGTTGCGCACGAAGCCGGTGAAGTTGTCCATCGCCATGTCGCCGTTGCCGAAGGAGAACGTGTTGCTGTTGGCGATCGAAATTGAGAGCGACGTGATCGTTGAGGTCGGGGTCGTCGAGTTGTTGATGAGCATGAACGCCGGCTTATTGCGCGCCCGAAGCCGCAGGTTCGGGTTGTCCCAGGAGGCGTCCATGATGATGGCCATCATGTCGGTCATGGAAATCGTGCCGTCGTGGGCGTCGTCCACCGCCGCTAGGACCTGGGCGTAAGGCGACAACTCCAGGTCATAGGCGGAATTAGCCCGAACCGTTGCCGGACTGAAAGCCAGTCCGGCCAACGATGCGAAGCCGATTAAGGCGTACACGGAACGCCGACGGAAACCACTCAAGATCCCACGCATGTTGTTGTCCCCACTCCGCCCGCTCAAGCTGCTAGACCTTGCAATGGCTCAAGCGGTCCAAATCACTGCTGCACGGAACTTGGGGAGCGAAGCTCACGAGTGGCCACGGGCGGAGGCTACCGCCGCGGCCGCATTCGACCGGCGAACCGTCCGCTCGAGCGGGACGGCGAAGTGAAGGCGCATCGCCAGATGCACGCACTTATGGGACGAGACGTCGAGGAGGCCGGCTATCCGAGGCTTGGCCGCGTCGCCCGTTGGCAACGCATGGACACATCGCGAACGACGGGGCAGGCGAGTCGCTTGGGGTCACCGGCAGGAAAGGATCAGCTCCGCAGGATGCTGATTAATTCCGGCCGATTGAAGAAAGTGTTATGGACCCAGGCGTGTTCGCGGCGCCCGCTCGGACAGCGGCCGGATCACAACGACCCGCCGCCGATCGAATGTTCATGAGGTCCACAACCCAAAATGAAACTGTACGAAGCAAAACGTACGGATGCCGCCGAACTGGAGTGCGGCACAAGTCTTAGGTTATTCGCAAAGAATGAACGTGTCAACAAGTTTGTGACGGAAAACGAAGGGCTGCCGGTGGGGCGGAGTGTAGCAGTTGTAGCAGGAACGCGGCCGTTTTTTACGTGGTTGGAGAAAATGGGGGAGACGTTGGGAATGGTTAAAAGAGCGATTGGGATTCGTGCCCTAGGCGGTGTGCCAATCCAGGCCAACGTCCAGCGAGCGGGCGGCGTGGGTCAGGCCGCCGACGCTGATGCGGTCGACGCCCGTTTCGGCGATGTGGCGGACCGTGTCCAGCCGTACGCCGCCGGATGCTTCTAGCTCCACTTCAGGAGCCGTGTGATCGCGCAGGGCGACGGCCTCACGCAGTTGGTCGATGCTCATGTTGTCGAGCAGGACGATGTCGGGATGCTCGGCGAGTACCGCTTGCAGTTGGGTGAGCGTGTCCACTTCAACTTCCATGATCAGCGGTTGCACCATTCCGATTGCCGTGAGTTCCTCGGCAAACTGCCGGGCGTGGCGCACCGCGCGGCGTGCGGCTTCCGGCGGCGATTCGTTTGGCGAGGCGAATTGAGCCAGGTGGTTGTCTTTGATGAGAATCGCGTCGTACAGGCCGGTGCGGTGATTGTGGCCGCCACCGCAGCGAACGGCGTATTTCTCGAGCCGCCGCCAGCCGGGAGTGGTTTTGCGCGTGTCGTAGAGGCGCGCCTTTGTGCCGGCGACCTTGGCGACATATTCGCCGGCGAGCGTGGCGATGCCCATCATCCGGCCGAGGAAATTCAGCATCGTCCGTTCGCAGGTGAGTAGATCGCGAACGGAACCTTCCACGCGAGCCAAGACGGCGCCGGCTGAAACGCGGCTCCCATCTTCGATCGCGGCTTCGAGTGACAACCGGGCGTTCATTTTGCCGATGACCGCGGCCATCGCCCTCATCCCGGCGACGACGCCGGCCTGCCGGGCGACGATGTCGGCGGCGCCGAGTCGCTCGGCGGGGACGAGGGCTACGGTCGTCCAGTCTTGCTCGCGTTCCAGGTCTTCGCGGACGGCGAGACGCACGAGCTCGCGGCAGTCCTCGTCGGTCGCGTTGTCCCAGTGGATTTGTGTGAAATCGGACTGCAACTAATGCCCCTTATTCATTTGTGTTCAGAACGAATAACAATTCAACGTGCCCAATCCCCTTGGAGAGTGCGAAGTGGCGAGCGAGTGCCCAGTTCAGCACTGGCAGGATGCCAGTGGCCCCCGCGGAGCAAGCTCCGCGGCTAAATACTCGGGCCGTGCCAATACTTTCGTGGCCGCTATAATTTACGGTTTGTGACACGTTGCGGCGACCGCCGGTTCAGTGCAATCACTACTTAATGACCCAGGCGGAGCGAAAACCGACGAATCCTTTTTTGCGGCCGCGGGATCAGCCGGCGGTGGCCGTTCTGGCGGCGGGGGCCTTGGTGCTGCTGGCGGCGACGTGGTGGCGGCACGGCGGGCATCGCGGCGGGGTGGTGGATATCGATCGCGCAGAGCCGCTGGTCGCGAAGTTTCAGGTTGACGTGAACAAGGCGGATTGGCCGGAGCTGATTCAGCTTCCCGGCGTCGGCCAGACGCTGGCGCAGCGGATGATCGCCGAACGAGAGGAGCATGGAGCCTTTCGCGGTGTGGACGACCTGCGGCGGGTGCGCGGCGTCGGCCCGCGAACTTTGGAGCGGATCAAGCCGTATTTGCTGCCGATTCCCAAGGACACTGGCATCGCTCAGCAATAAAAGCCACCGGCTTTGCCGGTGGACAGCGTGAAAAATTGCCTCCCAACGCTAAACGTCGGTCCCCCGGCAGAGCCGGGGGCTTTTAATAGGACTTGCTGTGGAATTCCGACTCGAAGCTCCGTTTCAACCTGCCGGCGATCAGCCGGCCGCGATTGCTGCGCTGGTTCGCGGCCTGAAAGAAGGCCGCGGTGAGCAGGTGCTCATGGGCGTCACCGGCTCCGGCAAGACGTTCACGATGGCGAACGTCATTCAGACGCTCCAGCGGCCGGCGCTGGTGCTGTCGCACAACAAGACGCTCGCGGCGCAGCTCTACTCCGAGTTCAAGGAGTTCTTTCCGCACAACGCGGTTTGCTACTTCGTCAGCTATTACGACTATTACCAGCCGGAAGCGTACATTCCGCAGCGGGACATTTACATCGAGAAGGACGCGTCGATCAACGAGGAAATCGACCGCATGCGGCTGGCGACGACTAGTTCGCTGGTGAGCCGCCGGGACGTGATCGTCGTGGCGAGCGTTTCGTGCATTTACGGCCTCGGTTCGCCGGAAGATTACAAGCAGATGATGGTCGGCGTGCGCGTCGGGCAGAACCTCGACCGCGACGACGTGCTCGCGCGTCTGGTGGATATTCAGTACGACCGCAACGACACCGACCCGGCGCGCGGCAAGTTCCGCGTTCGCGGCGACTGTGTCGAGATCTGGCCGTCGTATGAAGAGTACGCGTATCGGATCGAGTTCTGGGGGGACGAGATCGAGCGGTTGTCGATCATTAACCCAGTGAGCGGTGAAGTGATCGACGCGATGGAGCAGATGTATATTTACCCGGCGAAGCACTTTGTGCTGCCGGAATCGCGAATTCACAACGCGGTGGATTCGATTCGCAAGGAGCTCGCGCAGCAGCTTGAGCTGTTTCGCTCGACCGGCAAGATGCTGGAAGCGCAGCGGCTGAATGCCCGCACGCGGTTCGACATCGAAATGATGATGGAGGTGGGCTATTGCCCCGGCATCGAGAACTACAGCCGGCCCTTGAGTGGCCGGGCAGCCGGCGATCCGCCTTCGACGCTGTTCGATTTCTTCCCGAAAGACTATCTGCTGTTCGTGGATGAATCGCATGCCACGGTGCCGCAGATCGGCGCCATGTACGCCGGCGATCGCAGCCGCAAAGAAACGCTCGTCGAGCACGGCTTCCGCCTGCCGAGCGCGCTGGACAACCGGCCTCTGAAATTCGCCGAGTGGCGGGAACGCACCGGCAGCACGATTTATGTTTCGGCCACGCCGGGGCGGTACGAACTTGGGCAGACCGGCGGTGAAGTCGTCGAGCAAGTCGTGCGGCCGACGGGGCTGTTGGATCCGGTGATCGAGGTGGTGCCTGCGCGCGGCCAGGTGCCTCATTTGCTTGAGGAGATTCGGGCCCGCGCGGCCAAGGGCGAACGGACGCTGGTGACCACGCTCACCAAGCGGCTCGCTGAGGACCTGACCAATTACTTCCAGGAGCAGGGTGTCCTCTGCAAGTGGCTGCACAGCGAGCTGGACGCGTTTGAGCGCGTGGAATTGCTCCGCGACCTTCGGCAGGGCAAGTTTGAAGCCCTGGTCGGCGTGAACCTGCTTCGCGAAGGGCTCGATTTGCCGGAGGTTTCGCTGGTGGCGATTCTTGACGCCGACAAGGAAGGCTTTTTGCGAAGCGAAACGTCGCTCATGCAAACCATCGGCCGGGCGGCTCGCAACGTGAACGCAAAGGTGCTCCTCTACGGCGACAAGGTCACCGATTCCATGCAGCGAGCGATCGAGGAGACCGAACGCCGCCGCAAGCTGCAACAAGCGTACAACGAAGAGCACGGCATCACGCCGGAGACGATTCGCAAGGCGATTCACCGCGGCATCGAATCGGTGGCCGCCGCCCACGCCCAGGCCAACGCGGCGGTGGGCCGCACCGAAGAGACGCAGTACATCACCGCGGAGTATTTGGCGGAGCTCGAAGCGGAGATGCTGGCCGCGGCGGAGAGTTTGGAGTTCGAACGGGCGGCGGCGATTCGGGACCGAATTGAGCGGATGCAGGATTCGATTGGCGAGACGGTTGATTCAGTTCGCGAAACGAAACCGACGAAAGGCCGCCGCGGGCGTGGCCGCGTGCCGCGGCCGAAGAAGCAGGCGTAGTGTTAATGGGGTCTGGAGTCTTTTGCGACTGGGGAATAACGATTAGCAATCAGGTCTCCGGTCGCAAAAGACTCCCGACTCCTTCCTCGCTACACGGCGACTAAAAGTCGCCGCTACGAAAAAGGGGCGACCGTTGTGGTCGCCCCTTTTCGTCGTTGCGCGATTGACCTAAAGCAAGGGTTACTTGCCGGTCGTTGCACCGGCAGTGCCCGCGGTACCTGCGGTTCCAGCCGTGCCGGCCGTACCCGTCGTCGTTCCGGCGGTGCCGGTCGTGGCCGTGCCGGTGGTCTTCCCCGTATTGTCTTTGCAGCCAACGAAGCCGGCTGTTAAGCAGAATCCAAGTAGTGCGACCGCAATGCGTCTCATGGGACAGAGACCTCCTGTGAAAACGAGTAATGGAAGCGCCAAAACAGAAGCGCCCCATCGGCGCTTCCGAAACATCGCGTCACGCGGTCCTCGTGCCAATGCCGCTCCCGCGTCAAACGTGCGGCGCGTAAGTGAACACCGGCAGGACCTTCCCTAACCTCCGCATCAGCCTAACAGTGAGCGCTGGCGGAAGCAATCGGGCGCCACGGGTGTTAATCCGCTGTTTTTCGCCCTCAAAGTCCACTTAACTTGACCAGGCCGAATTGTCGCGGACTGTGGACTGGGCAATGCGCGGACTTCGACCTTAGCGCACGGCCTGCGGCAGGTCGAAAGTAAGGGAGGCGGGTAGGAGCGATCACTCGTCAGTCGTTCCGTTTTGAACGCCTCGCGTCTCCGGGCGCCTGTTTATTTGCGAAAGACTCAGAACATGACATTCCGATTCTGCCGCCGCGTGATATGTGCCGCCGCCGCCTCAGCCGCGATTGGGCTGCCAAGTTTCGCACACGCTCAGGACGCCAATGCGAAAGCTCCCAAGGCCGAGGTAAGCAGCGAGCAGTGGTACCGCACCGAGCCGGCAACGAAAGAGCTCAAGCTCTCGCGGCAACGCGCCATTGAGCGGGGCGAACAGCGCTCCGCCCGGCTGGAGGCGCTGCGCTGGTACGGAATGTCGAACTCGCGGCCGGTGGCCACCGGCATTCCATTCACCGCGATGTACAGCCCCGCGTGGCAGCAACCCGGCGGCCGGCCCTTCGCCTGGCACAGCAGCACGCGGCCGATCGTGATTATCGCCTCGCCGCTGTATCGCTAGGCGGCGAGATCATGAGGCGGTAAGGCCGGAGGACCGAGCGGCGGCAATTAGCTCGCCCGGTGGCGAACCTCCCACTCACGGCACTGGGACATCAGCTCCTTGACCTGCCGCTTCGCCTTCGGGCTGTTCGGCGAGCGTCGCAGGGCTGAGCACGTTTTCTGCGCAACGCGAACCAATCGGTCGTCGGCCGGGTCTGTTAAGCGTGCGGCCAATTGCTCGCTGAGCGCTGAAACAGCCGACCAGTCGCTCGCCGCCACGGCGCGCCAAAGACGTTCGCCTTCATCGGGCGCCTCGGCGTCAGTCGCTCGATCCGAGCGCCGAATCGCCGCCAGGTGGACGCCAAGCTGCGCCAGTCGCTGGAGCGAAGGATAGTGAGTGACATCCATCCGGGAAGAATTGCGCAGCGGGCCCTAAGCGGCGCGGCGATCGGACGCGAATCGGCGGCTCTCCATCGCCGAAATCTGCCGCAGAACGACCGGAGCGACTTTTTCCGAGGCCCGCATGACGACCAGCGATTCCCATCCAGCATTCACGCCCGGCTGGTTCGCGAAGGCCATCCGTGCCTGTCGGCGAATCTCGCGGCCCGAGCGGGCCCGGACGTAGCCGCGCGCTTCGCAAAGCGTCATGCCTTTCAGCCGTTCGGCTACCAGCTCGATGACCGCCGGCACGCAGGACTCGACCACATGGGCCACTAACGAATCAAGCATCCGCCGACGGCGAACGGCCAAGAGCTGTGAACGCTGAAACATGTCAGGCTCCTGAATGATTGCATTCCATTTCAATCGCGGTGCTGCAGCCGCGGCCTCCGGCCGGGGGAAGTCGCCGCCGCGGTGTCTTGCGTGAAGCGACTGGCTCCCGGCCAAAGGCCGGGGCTGCAATGGGGCGCGG
>JAICUM010000061.1 GCA_025935855.1 Pirellulales bacterium
ATAGCGAATGCCGCATGGCGTCGGGAGCCTTTCAGTAGCCGCGATCTAACAGATCGCCGGGGAAGTGCGAGGAGACGTCGGTTCTCGCGGGTCGGTTATCGGAGTAGCATGATTAGTTCGCGCTTCACCGGCGGGCTGCTAGCCCGCGGCTATTTTTTTGATGCACGCATTCTTGTTGGTTCTCACATCCTCAGCTTTCACTTTGCAACTGATGTCCGACGTTGAGCCGCTTGATGCTTCGCTGTTGCCGCCGCGGCAGTTTTTTCGGTTCTCGGTGGACGTGGCGCGGCACGACGGGCTGGATTCGCCGAAGGGGTTCGCGCTGGACGAAAGCTACGCGCTGCCATCGCTGGCGGAGCTCGACGGCCGGCCGGAGTTCGCTCAGGTGCGGATGGCCTGGAGTCCCGCGGGGCTGGCGTGGCAGGTGACGGTCGAGGGGAAGAAGCAGCCGCCGTGGTGCCGGGACTCGCGGCTGGACGACAGCGACGGGCTGCAGGTGTGGGTCGATACGCGGGCGACGCTGAACGTGCATCGGGCGAGCCGGTTCTGCCACCGGTTCATCTTTCTGCCGCGTGGCGGCGGTTCGGGCGGCGACCAGCCGATGGCGGACCAGTTGCTCATCAACCGCGCGCGAGAGAACGCGCGGCCGGTGCGGCCGCGCGAGCTGGTGACACGGAGCAAGATCACGGCGAGCGGCTACACGCTGTGGGCGTTCGCGCCGGCGGGGGCGCTGGGCGGGTATGATCCGGCCCAGCAGCCGCGGCTGGGATTCACCTACGCGCTGTTGGATCGTGAGCGGGGCTTGCAGACGTTCTCGGTCGGGCCGGAGTTTCCTTACGAGGAAGATCCTAGTTGCTGGGCCGAGTTGCGGGTGGCGGAACAAAGTTCTCCCCCGCCGGAGAGATGAGTGGCGTGCGCGGGGTGTTGACTTCGTAGGGCTCCAGGCCGGTGATGTCGACCGCGTGCGAGCCGCTCGACGATTTTTTGTGATCGGCTAGCTTCAGCGGCTTGCCCGTGCGGATTGGCCCGCAGACGGTGCAGACCGTCGATGGATCGCCGGGCGACGCGTTGGCCGCGGCAGGTTTCATTTGCGCGTGCCAGGCTTCCCAGCCGGCGTGTACGACGGCGACGGAAAAAATCAGCAGTGCGAAGATCAACGCGTGGCGGCGACCCATGGTTCGTCTCTTTCTCCGGTACCTCCGGCTGCCCGGCTGAATTATAAGCCACGACCTTTGTTTTGACGCTTCGTTGCGAAAGTTTAAGCGGCGGGGCGTGCTGGCGCTCGATCTTACGCTAGCGGCCGTCGGAGAGTGAGGCGCGGGCGCGGCGGGCCAAGTTGGCGGCGGCGCCGGCCGTATCGGCGAGCGCGGTGAGGTGGCCCATTTTACGGCCTGGGCGGGCTTCGGACTTTCCGTAGAGATGGAGCCGCAGGCGCTCGTTTGCAAGCACGCGGTCCCAATGCGGTTCGCCGGGTTCCCAGAGGTCGCCGAGCAGGTTGGCCATGGCCGCGGCGGGCGTGGTGAGGGCGAACGAGCCGAGCGGCAGGCCGCAGACGGTTCGCACTTGCTGCTCGAACTGCGAGCACGCCGCGGCGTCGATCGTGAGATGGCCGGAGTTGTGCGGGCGGGGGGCGATCTCGTTCACCAGCAGCTTGCCCGTGCGGGTGAGGAAGAATTCGATGCAGATGAGGCCGACGACGTTCAGGCCGTCGAGGACGGCGCGGGCGATTTCTTGGGCCTCGCGTTTGACGGTGATGACTTCCTCGTGGGGGTAAATCGATACGTCGAGGATGTGGTGGGCGTGCTCGTTGTAGATAGGGCCGAAGAAGGCGGTTTCGCCGGTGGGGGAGCGGGCGGCGATGATGGAGAGCTCGCAGTGGAAGTCGATTTGGGATTCATAAACTACTCGTTGACCCCTGAAGGCGGTCAACGCCAGGTCAGCTTGTTGGGGGGTGGCGACGGTGGTTTGGCCTTTGCCGTCGTAGCCCCAGGCGGCGGTTTTTAGGACGGCGGGGAGGCCGAGTTCCGCGATGGCGGCGTGGAGTTGCTCATGGGTCGCGGCTTCGGCGAACGGTGTGCAGGGGATGCCGGCGGAGCGTAAGAAGCTTTTTTCGCGGAGGCGGTCTTGCGTCGTGTGCAGTACTGATCCGGAGGGGCGGACCGGCGCGAAGCGTGAGACGGCGTCCGCGGTTCGCGTAGGGATGTTCTCAAACTCGAACGTGACGACGCTGACATGGCCGGCGAACTCGGCCACCGCGTCGAGGTCGTCGAAGGAGGCGATCGTTTGCTCGGAGGCGACGTCGGTGGCCGGGGCGTCTTCCTCGGGGGTGAAGACGTGGACGCGATAGCCGAGCCGCGCGGCGGCCATGGCGAACATCTTGCCGAGCTGGCCGCCGCCGAGCACGCCGAGCGTGGCGCCGGGGAGGACGGGCGATGTGTCAGAGCTTGTGGCGGCGGGTCTCGTCATTCAGCGTGTCGCGTTACGATTTGCTCCGCTTCTTGGAATAGCCGGACGGCCACGCCGTCCGGGGTCTCGGAGGCAGGTGTGCCTCCTGCTATGTCGGTCGCTCTCGTGGCTACTGGGGTTTTTGCTTTCGGACGTCGTCGGCTTGGGCGGTTTGGAATTGGCGGAGCTTTTCGCGCAGCTCGGGGCGCGTGGCGGCGAGGATTCGCACGGCGAGTAGGCCTGCATTTCGGGCGCCGGCCGTGCCGATGGCGAGCGTTCCCACCGGCACGCCGGAGGGCATCTGCACGATGGAGAGGAGCGAATCGAGGCCGCTGAGGGCTTTGCTTTGGACGGGGACGCCGAGGACGGGAAGGACCGTTTGCGACGCGACCATGCCAGGGAGGTGGGCCGCGCCGCCGGCGCCGGCGATGATGATCTCCAGTCCGCGGCTCTCGGCGCCGGCGGCGTACTCGGTCATCCACTGCGGCGTGCGGTGGGCGGAGACGATTTCGCACTCATGCGGCACACCGAATTCGGTGAGCGTTTCGGCCGCGGCGCGCATGGTTTCCCAATCGCTCATGCTGCCCATGATGACGCCGACGAGCGGCTGGGGAGTGTCGGACATGGAGTCAACGGCGCTGGCGGTTCAGGATAAACGTATCGGGGCCAAGCCATCTTCAAGGCGCGCGGTGCGGCTGTCAACGAGCGCGGCGTTAGCGCTGACGGACGGCTTTGCCGTCGGCGACGTTGTCGCCAGGGTGGGTGATGACCAGGTCGCCTTCGGCGAGGCCTTGCGTGACTTCCGCTTCCAGGCCGTTTTGAATGCCGAGGTGCACGACGCGCTGGCGCGCCGTCCCGTTTTCGACGCGGAAGACGGCCCAGTCATTGCCGACGCGGAACAGGGCGCTGGTCGGCGCCTTGAGCACGTTCTCGGCCTCGGCGATCACGATGCGGGCCTCGACGCGGAAGCCGTCGCCGAGCGACTGCCGCACGCTGGGCGGATCGACCAGGTCGATGATGACGTTGACGCGCTGCTCCTCGACGCCGAGGGTGGAAATCTTGGTGAAGCCCGAGGGCTCGACCAGTCGCACTTCGCCGTTGAGGGGTTTGTCGCCGCCCCACTCTTCAAGACTGACGGCGGCGCCGGGCTTGATCTTCACCGCGTCGCGCGAGAGGACGTCGACGGCCACTTCCAAATCGCGAGGGTCGCCGAGCTCTAGCAGCGGCGTGCCGGCGGTGACCACGGCGCTGCTTTCCTGGAAGACGCGGAGGACGCGGCCGTTGATGGGCGACGGGATTTTGAACCGCCAGTCGTCTTCGGACTTTGGATAGGGCGCCGGCGCGGTTGACGCGTCATCCTTGGCGTCGGCTTTTGCTAGCGCCCGGTCGGCGCCTTGCGGGGCGAAACGCACGAGCGCGGCGCGGGCCTGGTCGAGCTCGAACGCGGCGATGTCCTTCGCATGGCGGGCCGAGCGGACGAGGGCCTCGCGCGTGCGGACCATCATCTGCCGGTTGTCGATCTCGCTGCCGGAAATCGCTTGTGGATTGGCGGCGCGGGCTTGTTCGGCTCGTTTCAAGTCGGCTTGGGCGTAGTCCAGGTTGGCGATGGCCTGATCCAAGAGCGGCTGGGCCTGCTCAAGCCGGGCTTCGGCGGCTTTGGCGTTCGCCTCGGCCTGTTGGCGGGCGCGGACGTCGAGCAGGTCGGGGTCGCGCGGCTCGATCGTGGCGAGGATGGTTTTGCCGGCTTCCACTTTGGCGCCGGCTTTGAATTCGATGCGCAGCAGCCGGCCGGCGAGCGGGGCCGACACGACGTAGCGCTCGCGGATGCGGGTTTTGCCGTCCTGATCGACGGTCTCGCGAATGGCGCCGCGCTCGACCGCCGCCAAATCCGCCTCGACCGGCATGGGCCGCATGCCGTAGGCGATCGCGCCGGCCAGGCCGGCGACGAACAGGAGCAGCAGGATGCGGCGAATCAGTTTATGCATCGAAAGTGAACCGTTTGTTCGATCAACCGCGAAAGACGAAAGGATTTTTGCCGCGAATCACGCGAATCAAAACAAGACTAACAGGAGGTAACGGAGGAAACAGAGAAAAGGCATAAGGACATCCGGCATTCTTTCTCTGTTCCCTCTGTTACCTCCTGTTCATTCTTTTCTTTCTTTCATTAGCGTAAATTCGCGTGATTCGCGGCAAAAACTTCTCCAGCAATTGTAGGCCTCGTCATTCGCGGGACTTGAGGACGGCGACCAGGTCGAGGTGATCAAGGTTTCTTCGCACGATCAGGCCGGAAATCGCTGAGGCCGTGATCACGACGAGGGCCGCCCAGGCGTAGGTTCGCCGCGTGACCACCAGCGGGAAGCGGAATAGCTCCTGGTTGAAGGCGGTACACATCCACCAGGCGAAGAACTTGCCGAGGACCAGGCCCAGCGGGATCGCTAGCAGCGTCACGACGGCCAGCTCTCCGAGGAGGATCGAGGAAATCTCGCGCCGCGTGAAGCCCAGCACGCGGAGCGTCGCCAGCTCGCGGCTGCGCTCGGCTTGCGAGATGCGGGCGCTGTTGTATACGACGCCCACCGCAATAATGATGGCGAACATCAGGTTGATCCGCTTCATCACGCCGAGGTTTTTCGCCACGGTGTTGTTGAACGCGTCGATCGAATGCTGCTTGACCATCACGGTGGCGACCTGCGGGGTTTCTTTCAGGTCGCGGTACAGTTCGTCGCGGTGTCGTGGATCGACGAGCATTTGCACGCCGGTGACGACCGGGCCTTCGAGCATGATGCGGTGCAGCTCGTCGAGATCCATGTAGGCGGAGAGGCCGGCGTAGTCGTTGAGCGTGGCGGCGATCTTGACGTCGAGCTCGGGGCGTTTGTCCACGAGCACCTCGAGCCGCACGGTGTCGCCGGGCTTCACGCCGAGGACCTCGGCCAACTTTTTGGAAACGAGCAGGCCGTGTGGCGGGAGCGGGGTTTCGTGGCCGTCCATGTTCATCAGTCCGAACAGCGTACTGTCGGGCCGAATGCCCATGATGCCCACGCGGCGGCTGCGCGGGCCGGCTCGGAGGCGGGCGGAGACGGCTCGCGCCGGTTCGACGCGCAGCACGCCCGGCATGCTGGCCACTTCGTACACGGCGCGATCGCTCACGGCCTCATTGGTTCGCAGCGACATGTCGTACCGCTGGACCCAGTGAAATTGCGTGCTGATCAGCGAGTTAATCGAGTCCTGGAAGAAATTGCCGATGACGAGCACTGCCACGGCGAGCGAGACGGCGAGCGTGGAGAAGACCGTTTTCACGGGGCGGCGTTCCAACTGGCGGACGACCATCAGCAGCACCGGCGGCATGAGGCGCCCCAGGCCGATGCGTTCCAGGAACGTGGGGCCGAAGCCGGTCGGCGGCTCGGGGCGCATGGCTTCGGCCGGCGGCAAGCGAACAGCTCGCAGCACCGAGCCGAGGCCACCGAGGACCGATGCGGTGGCGGCCACGCCGGCGGCGGCCAAGATCGTGCTGAAAAGAATGTGGTAGGTGAACACGGGGAAATGAAACAACCGTGCATACAGGCTGGTGATGACCCAGCCAATCCACACCCCGCCAGGAATGCCGACGACGAGCGACGTAACGACCACTAGCAGCACGAGCTTGATGTAGTGCCAGCCGACTTCGAGGTTGGAATAGCCGAACGCTTTGAGCGCGGCGATTTGTTCACGCTGGCTGTTGATCGTCCGCGAGAGGACGACGTTGATGAGAAACGCGGCGACGCCGAGGAAGATCGACGGTGCGAACAGGCCCATGTTCCGGTTTTGCTCGATCTCGTTGTTCACGAACTGGTGGGACATCTGGTCCTTGCGGCCGTAGGCGCCGAGGCCGCCGTACGGCTCCAAGAGCTCGTCGAGCCGTTGGATGACATCCTCCTGGTTCGCGCCGCGCATCAGCTTGAGGGCCACGTCGTTGAAGGCGCCGTCCATGTCGTAGGCCATCGACAGGGCTTCTTCGTTCATCCAGAACACGCCGAAATGCTCGTTGTCAGGCAGCATGTCGCCGGGCTTGATTTCGTAGATGTATTCCGGCGAGAGAACGACGCCGACGATCCGCAGCTCCTCCATACGGCCGTTGATGATGGCGTCGAAGCGGTCGCCCACTTCCAGGTGGTTGGCCTCGACGAACGCTTCACTGGCGAGGACCTCGTCGTCGCTGCGGGGGGTGAGCCAACTGCCGCGGCGTAGGTACAAGGTGTTTAGCCGCGGCATGCCGACGTCGGGGACGGAATTCAGCCGGCCGAACACGGGCTCATCTTGGCCGGGGATCGAGAGGTTCGCCGGCACGCTGATGCGGCGCTCGGCGACGGCCACGCCGGGAATAGCTGCGATGCGATCGATAAGTATGTCCGGCGCCCGCTTTAGCGAAGCGAAAACATCGGCGAAGTTGTTGCGGTCGTAATACGTCTGCTGCGAGAGTTCCAGCGAGTGGAGCATGCTGCGCGACATGATGAACAGCGCGATGCCGCATCCCATGACGACCGAAATGGCGGTGGCCAGGCCGCGCATGTTCCACAGGTCGCGAAGGAGCTTTCGGTCTAGGGGAGCGAGGAGCATGGAAGTGTTCTGGCGGCGCACGGCTCGGCGGGAGCCTCGCCCTCCCGATTACCAACGCAGTTCGGCGGCGGGTCGTGTTTGGGGGTTGAGCTCGACGCCGGTGATTTCGCCGCCGGAAAGGTGGATGACGCGGTCGGCCATTTCGGCGATCACGGCGTTGTGCGTAATGACGGCGGTCGTGGTTCCGAGTTCGGCGTTGATCTGTTGAATTGCGTCCAGTACGAGCACGCCGGTGTGGACGTCCAGGGCGCCGGTGGGCTCGTCGCACAGCAGTACGTCGGGCCGTTTGGCCACGGCTCGGGCGATGGCCACCCGCTGTTGCTCGCCGCCGGACATTTGGGCGGGGAAGTGATCGAGCCGCTGGCCGAGGCCGACTAGTTCCAGGGCGTCCGCGGGCTTCATGGGATCGCGGGCGATTTCGGTGATGAGGGCGACGTTTTCGCGGGCGGTGAGGCTGGGAATCAAGTTGTAGAATTGGAAGACGAAGCCGACAAACTCGCGGCGGTACCGGGTCAGGGCGGCGTCGTCGAACTTGGTGAGCTGGCGACCTCGGTAGAACACTTCGCCGGACGAGGGCACATCCAGGCCGCCCAAGATGTTCAGCAGCGTGCTTTTGCCGGAACCGGACGGCCCCAGCAGGACGACAAACTCGCCGGCGTACAGGTCGAGGTCCACGCCGCGGAGGGCCTGCACGTCCACCTCGCCCATGTGGTAAGTCTTGGTGATCCCGCGGGCGGCAAAGACGGTATCCGCCGGGGCGGCGGTCGAGGCGTTCATGAATGTCCGGCGCTGCGCCGTTTTTCCGAAGGAAAGCAACCCCGCATTGCCGGCGCCGCTGCGGTTAAGTATCGAGGGTCGCGTCGGCAGCGTCAAACTCCGCTATTTCGACGATTTTCCAAGGGCGTAGGTTCGCGGCCCGTTCGTATTGCACGGGCCGCACAGACCTTGCCGATTGTGCGGAGGGCGGCATCGTTGACACACTTTAGGCCGGGGATACGATGAACTTAACTCCAAGCCGAACAGGCTTTAGGCGTGAGGCTGCAGACGCCGCTCGGCGGCTGCTCAGGCCGCCGTCATCCGCCATTCTTCCCTGGTTCTACTGGCGTTCGCATGGTCGGCAAGCGCCGTGATACTTTTGTTTAACCTGCTCGGCCCGCAGGCGCCTTTGCCCCGAGGCCATCGAACTCTCGCAGCGGACGCTTTTTCATGCAACGTTATCGCGTTAACTATGCCTTGATGATCGGCCTGACGGTCGGGTTCTTTGTGTCCCTGGTCGGCTCGTTCTTCTTGTGGAAATTTCAAGTCAACCGAAACGCGGTGATTCTGCTGGATAAGGCCGACGCGGCCCAGGCCGAAGGCCGGATTGAGGACGCTTACGATAGTTTGAAGCAATACACACGTCTGCGGCGCGAGGAGATGGAAGGATTTCAGCGTCTGGGCGACGTCTCGACCAAACTCGCCAATGACGACGACATTGATCTGAAGCTTCGCTACGACGCGTATCAATCGGCGATCGACGCGGTGAAGTTTACCGACGACAACAAGCTTCGCCGCAATCTGGTGGAAATGCTCACCAAGTACGGCGCGTTCGATCTTGCGCTGCAGAACATCAATGAATTGCTCGACAAGGGGCAGGGCGACGCGGATCTGAAGGCCCTCAAGGCGCAATGCCTGTTCGCCATGCAGAACCAGGTCGAGGGCATGAATCTGTGCTACAAGCTCATCGGTTTCGACCCTCAAACCAACAAATTCGATTCCGCGAAAGCTGAGGCGCCGAACAAGCCGCTGGTCTATGCGATGGTGGCTCAATACTTGCGCACCAAGCAGCCGGAGGTCGCGGAGAAGATCATCAACCAAATGGTAGTGGCCAATCCCGAATCGCGTGAAGCGTATGTCCTGCAGTATCAGTTTCTGCGGGGCGCCGGCGACGAGAACAAGGACAAGGCCCGGGCTGCGCTCGAAAAGGCCTATAAGTTGGAACCCACTGACGCGTCGGTGCTCGCGGACAAGGGCTTCGAGGCTCTGAGCGACTACGCCACGGCGCTCACGGACCCCAAAGCGCCGGCGCAGGGAAAGAACGAAGCGGCCGACAAGCATCTGGCCGATGCGGAAAAGTTTTTCAGCGAAGCGCTCGAGCGTTACCCCGACCGCATTGGCTTCTACGAGCAGTGCGCCAAGATCAAGCTCGCCAAGAAGGATCAAAAGGCGGCGCTGGCAATTTTGGACAAGGGGCTGGCGGAGTTTCCGCCTAAGACGTCGGTCAGCATGTCGGGCATTCCGACCGCGATCACGCTGTTCAACATGAAGGTGGACCTGCTGCTGGAGCAAAAGGACTTTAAGGGCGTCGAGGCATTGGTTAAGGATCTGCGCACCTGGAACAACGATCGCGTGACGCCGATCGCGGATTTTAACGACGCGCGGCTGCTGGCCGTGAACGAGAAATGGAAGGACGCCGCCGATCGGCTGGCCGACGTTAAGGGTCGTCTGCTGGGCTTCTCGGAACTGCAGGCGATGGCCAGCACGATCGAGGGATTCTGCCGGACGCAGCTTGGTCAATACGACTTGGCGTACGAGGCGTACAAGTTCGCACTCAATATCAATCCGAATATGCCGCAAGCGCAGCAGGGCATGCGCGCGGTGTCTCAAATCTTGAAGCCTGCCGGCCAGGACGACGATAAGGGCGTCGCGAGCATCGACAAGGTGATCCACGAGATGATGGACTTGCCAAAGGAGAAGCAAGACTGGGACGCCGTGCTCAAGCAAGTTGACGGGATGATTGATTCGCAAGCGACGCTTCATCCGGAAACGACGTGGGCGGCCTCGCGGAAGGCGCTGATGCACGGGCAAATTGACGCCACGAGGGCGGCGGCTGAAACCGATCCGGCGGCTCAAAAGCGGCTCTACGTTGAGGCTCGCAAGTCCATTACCGCAGCCTACCAGATCGACTCCAAGGACATTGCCATTCAAATGGCGATCGTTCAACAGTTGGCTCAGGAACCGAACTCGGGCCCTGAGGCGGCCCTCAAGAAGCTGGATGAGTTCGTGGCCGCAGGCAAGGACAGCGGCCAGTGGCGTGCGCTGCGCGTGGACGTATTGTCGCGCATCCACGCGGATAATTTGCCGCAACAATTGGAAGACAGCACCAAGGGGATCGAAAGCTGGCCGCATGCGGAACAGGCCATGGTATGGGCGGCGATAGGCGCCCGCTATGAGCAAATGGGTAAGTTTGCCGACGCGCAACACTGTTTGGAGAAAGTTGTTGATCTCTCGCCAAACAACCTGCCTGCACGTTTCGCGTTGTTCGACCTAGCGATGAAGCAAGGCGACGACGCGGCGATGCGCCGCGCTCAGGGCCGTATTTTGGAAATCGTCAAATCCGAGAGCGATCCCAGCTACGTGCTCTCGGAGGTCAAGCGGCGGATGATCGGGCAGTCCACCGGCGCTTCGACGCCGGCTGAGCTGAAAGAAGCCCGCACGATGATCAAAGACGCCATTAAGGCTCGGCAGACTTACTCGGATCTGTACATCGCCAGCGGCCAGTTGTACATGATGCTGGAAAAAGATCCTGACCAGGCGCTGGCTCAATTCGCCTTGGCCATGGAGCGGGGCGCGCAGAATCTCAACGCCCTGTCGCTGCAGATTCGCCTGCTGGCCGATCGCGGGCGCTTGCCGGAAGCGCGCAAGTTGATGGACAAGATTCCGGCGCAAACCTGGTCGTCGGTTCTCGATCGGACCGCGGCCGAGGTGCTGCTGGGCGTGGGCGAAACCGACAAGGCGTTCGCCGAGGCCGAGAAGGTCGCCAAGTCGAAATCCGAGGATTTGCCGACGCAGCTATGGTTTGCCGACATGGCGGCGAAGCTCAAAAAGCCGGAAGCGGCCGAATCGGCGCTGGTGAAGGCAACCGTCTTGAGCCCCTCGGATCCAGAAGTGTGGACGCGGCTGGTCGGTTTGTATATCCAGCTCAAGAAACCCGAGCAGGTGGAAAAGACACTTCGCGAAGCGCATCTGGCGCTCGACGAGGAGTATCTGCCGCTGCTGACAGGCAAATACTACGAGTTGCAATCAAGGTGGCAGGAGGCCGAGGACATTTACCTGGCGGCGTACGCGAATCGGACGGACGAGATCAACGTGGCGCGGCGGTTGGCGGAGTTTTATCTCACTTGGGCGTCTGCTAACGAGGCGAACAAAGGGAAGGCGGCCGTGTACCTGAACCGCATCCTGCACGCCGCCAATGAGGGGAAGCTGCCGAAGGATGACCCGAACGGCGCTTGGGCGCGGCGGCAAGCCGCGCGGCTCTTGGCGCAGACGCAGGACTACCAAGACACGCTGAAGGCGGAACGGCTGCTAGCCGACGCGACCGCCGGCGGATCCGCCACTCCGGAAGACCAGGATTTGCTCGTGGACATCCTCAGCTCGCGGGAGGACCCGGTGTCGCGCCAGCGAGCGGTTGACGAGCTGCGGAAAATCCGCCAGCAGCGCGGGCTGAGCTGGTCGCGCGAGCTGCAACTGGGCCACATGCTTTCGGAGCTCGGCGACTGGGAGGGCGCCAAGCGGCAACTGGAAGACGCCATCGGGCGGTTCCCCAGTGAGATTGGCCTGCAGACGGCTTTGGTTTCGATGCTGATTCAGCACAAGGAATACACCGAAGCCCAGACGCGGATCGCCCGCCTGGAAGACAATAAAGCGGCAGCGGCGGGCGTCGCCCAATTGAAACTGGAACTAGCCGCGTCGCAAGGCAAGAAAGACGACGTGCGTAAGGCCCTGGCCAGCCTGACGCCTAACCTGCGCGGCGCTCTGAAGGCCGACCAAATCAAAATGGTGCACGACGTCGCGCTGTTGGCCGAGAGCGTCGGCGATTACGAATACGCACTTGCCACGATGCGCGAATACGCGCGCCGCGTTCCCGGCAGCGAGATGGAGCTGGCCCGCATGACGGCACTGCATGGCAACATCGACGAGGGATTCAAGATGTTGCGGCAGCTGATGGACAAGCAAATGGACGAGGTGCTCCAGACTGCGATCGGCGTGCTCCATGCCCGCCGCGCCGAAGCGCCAGCGAAGATCGACGAAGAGGTTTCACGCATTGTTCGGCAAGGTCTGCGCGATGACCCTGAAAACGCCAAGCGACTGATGCTCGAAGCGGAAATGCTCGAAACCCAGGGAAAGTATGCTGAGAGCATCGAAGCGTACAAGCGGCTCATGGCACGCGACGACGTTCCGAAGAGCCTGCGCGCGAGCGTGGCGAACAATCTGGCGTTTATCGTCGCCCTGCAAGACCCCAAGCCGGAGGATCTGCAACTGGCGCTGAAGTACGTCAACGAGGCCATCAACGTCATGGGGCCGATGTCGGACATTCTGGACACGCGGGCGCTCATTTACATTTCGCTCGGCCAGTTCGCGGACGCGGTTACCGACATGCAGATGGCGGTGAAAATGAACGTGACGCCCAGCAAGTGGTTCCATCTGGCCGAGGCTCAGCTGGGGGCGGGCGACCAGAAAGGGGCCAAGGCCACGTGGGACCGAGCGAAACAGGCCGGCCTGAAACCGGACAGCGTCGCCCAGCCTGAGCAGGGCAAGCTCGAGCAGTTCATGAAAAAGATGGAATCCGTGAGCTTGACGCCCCAGTTGTAGGCTCCGCGATCGGAAGCCGCGTAAACAGGGCGTCTTTTAACGGCTGTAGCAGCCACAACGGTTTCGCGGCGGCGTTCCCGGCGGAGGCGGCGCCGACTTTGCACGGCGAGCGTTGTTCAGCTTAATTCCCGTCGTTAAGATGCGTTAATCGGAAGACCGCCGGACGCCTTCTTCCTTTTCTTGGAACCCTGGACTGCCGTGAGCGGCGTTGGAATCGCGGCTCGCGCGGCACGACTGATCGGAGAGGCCCAAGTCGCCCACTTCCGGGCGCCGCCCTGCCATGAAACGTTCTTTGAATCGTTGCGCGATTGTTGGTTTTTGTGCGGCGTCGGCAATGTTGGCGGCGCTGGCTGCGGCGCCCTCGTTCGCTCAAGGCGCCGCCGAGATGACCGAGCTGTATGGCCGCGGCGTACACGCCTACTTTTCCGGGCAGAACCAGGCTGCGGACGCGGCGCTATCCCAGGTGATTGAATCCGGCGCCGCCGATCCGCGGGTGTATTACTTCCGCGCCATGACGCGGCTGCGGGAAGGCCGGCAGGGCGACGCGGCCAACGACATGCGGCTGGGCGCCTCGCAGGAGGCCAGCAATCCGGGCGTTGGCAGCGAGATCGGCCGATCGCTCACTCGCATTCAAGGGCCCGAGCGGCAGATGCTCGAGCAGTATCGCCGGCAGGCGCGCGTGGAGCGCGCTCAGCAGTCTCGCGCCTTGCAGCAGGCCCGGTATGAAGAGACGCAGCGTTCCGAGCGGCGCGTGCTGCGGCAGCCGACGCCGATTGACATGGGCAGCCTGGCTCCGGCGACGACGCCCGGGGGAACTTCGCCGCAGGCTCCTGCGGCGGCTGGTGCTGCGCAACCTCCGACGGAAGCTGCGGCCGCGACTCAGCAACCGGAATTGAAGGAAGCGGCGCCTGCGGCCGCGGGCGGTGGCGATCCGTTTGCCGCCGGCGCACCGGCCGCTGCTGCTCCGACCGCTGCGGCTCCAGCCGAAACATCGGGCACTGCGGCGGCGGCTTCGGCGAGCGCCGGGGGCGCGGTCGCGCCTGCCGCGAGCGCTCCGACCGAGACTCCAGCCGCCGCGCCGGCTGGGGCTCCCGCGCTCGAAGCGCCGGCGGCAACGACTCCGGCGCCCGCGACGACTGAGCCGGCGGGCGGCGATGTGTTTG
>JAICUM010000469.1 GCA_025935855.1 Pirellulales bacterium
AAGACCTCCCGACCTAAGTCCGGCAAAGGTCGGTCAGGACAACTGCGGACGCAGTGCCTCGTAGATCCGCAGGGCATCGGGATTGGCCAGCGCATCG
The DNA here is from genome assembly GCA_025935855.1 of Pirellulales bacterium. Taxonomy (GTDB): domain Bacteria; phylum Planctomycetota; class Planctomycetia; order Pirellulales; family Lacipirellulaceae; genus Lacipirellula. The sequence goes on from JAICUM010000469.1 coordinate 98, forward strand.
GTGTTCTTCACCGGCTTGCCATGCACGATGTCCTCGCTCGTGAGCACAAACGAAAACCGCGGCGCCAATTCGAAGGCGCCCAGCACGTGATTCACAAACGCCCGTCCGCTGCTGGTGGCAATCCCCTTGGGAATCCGCGCGGCTTCCAGTGCCGCGAGCAACTCGAGCAGCCCCTTCATCGGCCTCAGCTTGTCGGGCAGAATTCCGCCGAACAGCGCCGCCGTCTCCGCCGCCAACTGCTCCGGCGTGTCGTCGAGCTGGTGATACTTGATCATCAGTCCCAGCGCGACGTCCGACTTCCGCCCCATCATCTGATCAAGCAGCTCGGCGGTAAACTCCTTACCGCGCTTCGCCAGGATCATGCCGCCGACTTCCTGATACAGCTCCTCAGTGTTGAACATCAGGCCGTCCAAATCAAACGTGACGGCCTTCAACGGCGGAGACGGCAGTTTCAATTCGCTCATAAATGTTGATCGTGGTGCAATCGGCCAGATGATTCCCACGGGCCCCTGATCCCTGGCCTCTGGCTACTGTCCCCTCGCCACCCGCTCCAACCTACCCCGAAGCTCCGCCAACATAACCGCCGTGGCGCCCCAGATGGAATGGGCCTGCGCCTTATACTGCGGCGCCAAAAACCGCACCGGTCCCCGGCCAATCGCCAGCGGCGACGCCGGCTCGGCCTCCATCAACTCCCGCAGCGGCAATCGCACAACGCAATCGACTTCCGCTTCACAAGCCCGCCATTCAGGCCAATGATCGATCACGCCCACGCACGGCGTCACGACACAATTGCTCGCAAACACAAGGATCGGCGCCAGCTCGCCAAGCCAATGGACGGCCGGCCGCACGCCAAGCTCTTCCTCCAACTCCCGCAGTGCGGCCACGCAAGGCGTTTCGTCAGGTTCGATCCCGCCGCCCGGCAAACTCACTTGCCCCCCATGATGCTTTAAGTGTGCTCCGCGCAGAGTCAACGGCAACGCCCATTCCCCATTGTCCCAACACAACACCAGCGCCACCGCCGCCTGCCGTGCATCGCCCCTCGCCGGTCCGGCATGCCGGCCATAACTCAACTCCGGCGCCATCGTCCGCCGCCACTCGACCCGCGGCGGCTTGTCCAAGTCCTCCGCCAGGCGCCGTGGCAAATCGACCCCATTCCAGAATTCGTTCCTCATGGCGACGCCGGCCGGCTCCTGCCGATTTCATACACCGTCCAATAGCAATCCGCCCGCCGCTCCTTCTCCGGATAGACCACCTTCAAGTCCAACGGCGGATACCGCCGCGTGATCACGTAGGTGGCGCCATATTTCCGCGCCACTTCACGAAGCCGCTCGACGCCAAGTTGATCCGGATAGCTCGCCAGCGTCTCCTTTCCGTTGATGTCCATCGTCGGAAATACATCCGCGCAGCGCGCTTTCCACTCCACCACGCTCGCCGCGTCCTGCGGCACGTCCTTGTAATTGGCCACGTCGGCCCGCCACGCGTACCACTTGAACGAGTGCCCCATTCGCGGAATCAAAAACGTCGCGTCCGCCGGCGCGTGATCGCGAACCCAAAGGCACGCGTCCCGCCAATCTGCAAACCCTTCCAACCGCGCCGTCGCCGGCGGCTGCGGATTCTCCAGCCGCGAAACCGCCAGCCCGCCGAGAAACCACGCGCATCCTGCGACGGCGCCGCCTGCGACGAGAGTTCCCACCCAGGCACGCCTCCGGAGCATCCACACAACGAACGCCGCCAGTGCAAACGCCGTCGCCAACGGAACCATCACATCCGCTTGCCGGAACCAGTAGTAGCGCAGAACGCGCGCCGCCGTCAGCGGCTCATCCTTCAGCGCCGCTTCGAGGCAGAGCGCCGCGCCGTTGCACAAAAGTGAAAACGCCGCGAACCGCATTGCTCGGCCCAGCGCGCCGACATGAAGTTCCCCATCCGCGGAAATCCGCTTCGGCGGATCGCCGCGCTCTCCCCAGAACTGCCACGCGCACAGGCCGACAAAAGCCGCTATCACCAATCCGAACCGCGCCGCCCGCCGGCTCAATTCTTCCGCCGACAGCGATAACGGCGCCAAGTGATGCGGCAGCCGTTCGAACACATAAATCCGCGCCGCCTCTGCCGCCGTCGCGGGGTCAGCCCCACGCTCCAGCGCCAGCGCCGGCAGCAATCCCGCGAGCGAAAGCACTCCGCCGAGAATCAGTCCCGGCAGAACTGCCCTGAGAGACGGCCGATTCCCGCGCCGCTCGGTCAGCAAAACCGCGAAGCCGCCCAGCACCGCCCACGCTCCCACCAACACGTGCAGCGCCGAACCAGCCCCAAACCAAATCCACGGGGAGCGCCACTCCCCGCGAAACATCGCCGCGAGCCCAAAGAACACCAGCGCATACGCAAAGCACTTTCCCTCCACCCCGCCCACGACCCACTCACCGGCAAAGTTCGCCCGCTCCACCAGCGCCACCCAGGCCGCCGCGCTCAGCGCCGCCGTCCATGGCACGGCGACCACAGCCAGCGACATCCGCAGCCACGCCGCCGCAATTAGCGCCCAAGCAACGAAACGCCCAATCCACGCCGTCGCCGGCAGCGAAGCCACCCGCGTCACCCACCCGAACGTCCAGTAAAACGCCAGGTGCGGGTCGGCCGAGTTCAGAAAGAAATCGCCCGGGCAGTATGACGGATTCCAGTAGTGTTTCGCCTTCGTCAGATAATGCGTCTCATTCACATGCGGCGGCGGCGCCCCGCCCACCACGAAGAACACCGCCAGGATCACCGCCCACTCGAACCAGGCAAAGCCGCCGTGCGATGACACAGCTTTTGGCGCGACCGGCGATTTCCCTGAAGCAAGATCGGCCATAGACAAATCGAACTTCTAGCCGCGGAGCTACGCTCCGCCGGCGCAGCGAAAAACGGCATCCATTTCGGCGACTCACCAGCGGAGCCTAGCTCCGCGGCTAATTGCATTCGTTCTAAAATGTGAGCGCCAAAAAACCGCAGTGAGCCGCTGCATTGACAACAAACAGCACTCCATCCAGTATGAACCCGCCTTTGCAAACTGCCCAGGCACGATTCGCCTGCCGAAAAGGGACCACTCCATGAATAAGCCCGCGCTACTACTCTCTGCCCTTGTCTCCGCATTTGCATTGGCGCCCGCGGCTCACGCCGCCAACAAGCCAAACGTCATCTTCATCGTCGGCGACGACATGGGCTATGCCGACATCGGCGTCCAAGGCTGCCGCGACATCCCCACGCCCAGCATCGATGCCATCGCCGCCGCGGGCGTCCGTTGCACCAACGGTTACGTCTCGGCCCCCTATTGCTCGCCGTCGCGCGCCGGCATGCTCACCGGCCGGTTCCAAACCCGCTTCGGCCACGAATTCAACCCCAGTGGCGAAGGCTCCGGCCTGCCGACGACAGAAACCACGATCGCTAACCGCATGAAGGACGCCGGCTATGTCACCGGCTGGGTCGGCAAATGGCACCTCGGCAATCTGCCCGAGCAGCGGCCCGAAGCTCGCGGCTTCGACGAGACCTACGGGTTTCTCGGCGGCGCCCATTCTTATGTTCCCGCGCCGCCGCCGATTTACCGTGACGGCAAGCCGGTTGAAGCGCCGCCCTACCTCACCGACGCCTTCGGCAAAGAAGCCGTCGCGTTCATCGACCGCCACCAGAAGGAACCGTTCTTCCTGTACCTGGCCTTCAACGCCGTCCACACGCCGATGCAAGCCACGCCGGATCGGCTGAAAAAATTCGCCGACATCAAGGATGATAAGCGCCGCACCTACGCCGGGATGATGCTCGCCATGGACGAAGCCATCGGCGACGTGCTGAAGAAGCTCGCCGACAGCGGCCTGGAAGAAAACACACTCGTCTTCTTCATCAGCGACAACGGCGGGCCGACGATGAAAGGCACCGCGCAGAACGCCTCGAACAACGACCCGCTGCGAGGCTCAAAGCGCACCACCCTCGAAGGCGGCATCCGCGTCCCGTTC
>JAICUM010000480.1 GCA_025935855.1 Pirellulales bacterium
AGCAGGTCTCCTCGCTCGCCATCCCGGTCGGCATCCGCTCATTGGGGTACAGCTCGTTAGCGTCCGGCTCGCCCGTCGCCGTGATGCCCACCTTCTCCGCCTCGTACAGGAAAATGGGGTAGTCAAACCGCTCTTTCAACAGCGCCCGTCCCTCGCGCGTCTTCGCTTCCGCCATGCGGTTCAGGTAAGCACGCAGCTCAGCTTGCGCCGCCTTCCGCGCATCGGCGTCCTTCGCCGCTTTGGCCGATGCGATGGCGCCCTCCAGACGCTCTTGCTCCGCGGCAATTTCGCCGGCGTACTTCGCGTCGATTTCCTTGCCGGCCGCCCCTTGCTTCTTGTCAAAGTCAGCCTTCTCGCGCTCGGTGAACTTTTGCAGGAACAACAACGACGCCTTGACGCTCGCCCCGGATGAATAAAACGTCTCCTGCGGCAAACTCACCACGGCCAGAATACGGGCGCGGTCTTCACAGAACTCGCGGACGTAGGCCAGCGATGGGTTATTGAAGACGCCCTCCGGCAGCACGATCCCCAGCCGGCCGCCGGGCTTGAGCAGCGCCAGGCAGCGTTCGATGAATAAGATTTCTGTTTTTATCTTGCCGAGCTTCGTCCCGTCGCCGCCGCGCTTGGGAAGCTCGAACAACGACGCGATCGGCTTACCCTTGGCGGCCGAGACGCGGGCTTGCGCCTGGTTGTATAAGTCGCCGTATTCGTGCCGGTACCGCCGGTCGGCATCGGGATGGACCGCGGTTTGATCGTCGGTCAGCACATCCGACGGCTCGACGTTCGCCCCGAACGGCGGATTCGTAAGAATCACGTCGAATCGCTCTTCAAACACGCCGTTGACGTTCACAAACCCGTTGTGGTGATGAACGCCGCCGTGACCGTCGCCATGCAAGATCATGTTCATCTTGCTCGTGCGGGCCATGCGATCGTTTGCGTCCGTTCCATAGACGCAAAGATTTGACAGCTTCCAAATCCGCGACCCCGAGCGACGCTGGTCAATCGTCGCTTGAATTTCGTCGTAGCGCTTCCGGAGCAGTTCCGCCCGCTTGGTTTCCGGATTTCGCTTCGCGGCCAATTCAGCCGCGTACTCGCGATACTGCCGGTCGGCATCGGCAAGAATTTGCTGCCGCACGATGTCAAAGAACCGAATCAGAAAACCGCCCGACCCGCTGGCCGGGTCACACACGATGTCCCCTTCCTTCGGCTCGATCATGCGAACCATAAACTCGACGATCGTCCGCGGCGTGAAAAATTGTCCGATTTCGCCGCGAAATGTCTTCCCCAGGAATCGCTCAAACGCGATGCCCTTGATGTCTTCGCTGGTGTCCGAAAGGTTGTATCGCTCTAAGAGCCGCACAATCTCGCGGCCGGTCGCCAACTTCAGATTGAGTTGTTCGCGCTCGCCGAAGATTCGGTCTTCGCTGTAGGCTTCTTTGGTTTGGCGGAAGAGCTCCTGCAGCGGATTTTCCCCTAGCTGCGAATCGAGCCAATCGACCGTAACAAGTTTTGCCGTTGCCGCTTGCGACGCAGCTCGCGCTCAACCCAGACTTTGACGAACAGCACCTTGGCAATCTCGTCAAACGCCGCCGCGGGGTCCAAGTGTTCCCGATTGCGAATGACGTTGTGGCACGAATGAAGCAGGTCGGCAAATTCATCTTCCTTGAACGTCTTGAGCTTGGCGATGAGCTCCTGGATTTCCTTATCGCTCGCCGATGCGTGCGGGATGTTCTCGATTTCCTCGCAGTGGCCCGGTAGCAGTTCCTTGCGCGTGCGCCAGTATCGCGTCTCGCGGTTATTGTGGGTTACGAAGAAGGGGGCGTTCGTATAAAGCGCGTAGGCCTCGCCCTGTGCGTAGTCGGCTGCTTTGATGGCGATATTGTCCGACTTGCACTCGACCACGATTAGCGGTGCCTTGCTGTCGTTTTTGTCTTGAGCGGTGCGCCAGAGCACGATGTCGGCGCGCGCTCGGCCCGAGCCGCGTCGGGCGAGAGCCTGCAACTCCTCGTCCATTTGGTCGAGGTCGAAGCCATATTCGTTGTGCAGCGTGACCACGTAGGCCTGCCGGACGCGTTCTTCCGGCGTCTCAGCTAACCACTTCTGGCGAATGTGAGAGAAGATTTGGCCGCGCTCATTCGTTTCGACGTTCAAGGCACGCCGATCATCGCCATTCCAATTACCCTTTCGAGCCTCCGCGTTCGAGGGCACTGTTTTGGTTGTTCGCTTACCCATGCGAGCCTTTCGCGTATTCCCGTCCTCAAGCGGCCACTCATTGCCGTGAGTAGATCGGATGCACCGGAAGGATGTTATCCTAACCTCAGCGCGCAATGGCTCAATGGCAAGCCGCGCCACACAAGGAACCTGTGCGAGTGATATTGATTTTGGCCGCGCGATACTGTATATTCGACCACCAAAGCCCGCAAGCCACGCGTTAGCAATTCGCTTCCCGTAAAGCGCCGCTTCCGTTCCAAAAGCGCGCCGACCGCTCACCGTACACGCCCCTAGCCTTCCCCCCGTTTAGCCGCGACCGATAGGGGAGCGCGCCTACCCGAACCCCGAACCCATTTTGGACTTTTGGACTTTTTTCAGAAAATCCAAAACTCACCCCAACAAGGAGCCGCTCATGGCCACTTCACCCGCGTTTTCTCGATGAAAATCGTCGCACGCTCCCCCGGCGAATTGGAGTTTTGAGCACGAAAACGAAGTTTTCCCAGCATGAGTACAAAATCCAAAATCCAAAATTGCCTGGACCGATTCGCCGAGCCCAATTCCGGCTGCAACGTCGAAACTGCCCGAACCCGTACGCAATTTCAGGCGTCCGAGCGCTCGACTACACTGATTGGCTCACCGGCGCGCTCCCGCACGCCGGCCAATTTGAACTCTTGACACGGTCCATGCTGATGTCCCATCCCTGGCTGGCCGCTCGCACGGCGGAGTTTGACAGTTCTGGCATTCGCAAAGTCTTCGACCTCGCGGCGAAGATGAAAAACCCAATCAACCTGTCGATCGGGCAGCCGGATTTTCCGGTTCCTGAGCCGTTGAAGCGCGCCGCCGCGGACGCCATCAACGCGGATCGCAATGGGTACAGTCAGACGCAGGGCATCGCCGAGCTGCGTGAGCGGCTCCAGCAACAAGTCGCCGAGCAGTTTGGGCAAGACGATCGTCGCGTGCTGGTCACTTCAGGCACAAGCGGCGCCATCGTGCTGACGATCCTCGCCCTCGTGAATCCAGGCGACGAGGTGATCATCTTCGATCCCTACTTCGTCATGTATCCGGCCTTGGTGAAAATGGTCGGCGGCAAGCCGGTGTTCATTGACACCTATCCCGATTTTCGCATCGACGTGGACAAGGTGGCCGCGGCCATCACGCCACGCACGAAGCTCATCCTGTTCAACAGCCCGGCGAATCCGACCGGCGTCGTGGCCGACGAAGTAGCCGCTCGCGGCTTAGCGAACCTCGCGGCGCAGCACAACATCGCCCTATTGAGCGATGAAATCTACCGCCTGTTCACCTACGACGCCCCCCTGCCCTCCCCCGCCACGTGGAATCCCGACACGCTCGTCGTCGATGGCTTCAGCAAGTCCTACGGCGTCACCGGCTGGCGGCTGGGTTGGGTACACGGCCCGGCGGCGATCATCGACAAGATGACGATGCTGCAGCAATACACATTCGTGTGCGCCCCGCATCCACTGCAGTGGGCCGCGCTGGCCGCCTTCGACGTCGATATGAGCGGCCACGCGGCCGAGTACTCGAGGCGCCGGCATCTGATCCTCGATGGCCTCCGCGACGCCGGCTACGAAGTGGCGCCCGCCTCCGGCGCCTTTTACGTCTTTCCAAAGGTCCCCGAAGGCCGCGGGACGGCTACGGAATTCGTCTCCAAAGCCATCGAAAAAGAATTATTGATCATTCCGGGCGGGATTTTCAGTCGCCGCGACACTCACTTCCGAATCTCGTACGCCGCCAG
>JAICUM010000305.1 GCA_025935855.1 Pirellulales bacterium
CAGCTCCGTCAGCACGGTGATGTTCAACGCCAATCCGCTCTTGCGGTACGACGGCTACTACATCCTCAGCGACATCCTGGAAATCCCCAACCTCCGCCAGAAGGCCAGCAGCATTCTCAGCCGCAAGCTCGGCAAATGGTGCCTGGGCCTGGAGGAGCAGGAAGACCCGTTCCTGCCGAAGCGGCACCAGGCGCTGTTCGCGCTGTACACGGTCGCATCGTTCCTCTACCGCTGGTTGGTGCTGTTTGGGATTCTGTTTTTCTTGAACCGGGTGTTTGAGCCCTACGGCCTGAAGGTCCTCGGTCAGGCCATTGCACTCGCCTCGGTCTACGGCATGTTCGCCATGCCGGCGATCAGCGTGTGGAAGTTCTTTCGCGTCCCCGGGAGGTGGAGCAAAGTGAAGAGGTGGCGGTTATACATGTCGATCGTGGGGGTGGGCGCCGTGGTGGCCGCCATCTTCTTGATTCCACTCCCTTGCCGAGTGTGGGCGCCCTTCGAGCTACAGCCCCACAACGCGGCCAGCGTGTACGTCGAAGTCCCCGGCCGGCTGGTCGAAATGGATGTGAAGCCCGGCGACGTCGTGAAAAAAGGCCAGCTCATCGCCCGGCTGGAAAACCTCGAGCTGGAAATGAAGGCCCTGCAACTTGAGGGCGAAGTCAATTCCTACCAGGCACAAGTCGCCAGTCTCGTGCAGCTCGTCGGCGCTCAGCCCGGCAGCGACGAGATGGCGAGCAATCTGAGCACCGCCCGCGAAAAACTCGCCAGCGCCAAATCGCGCCTCGAAAAGCAGCGGACCGATCTCGCGAAGCTCACCATCGTCGCCCCCCGCGACGGCACGATCATCCCCCCGCCCCGCGTCCCTGAGCAGCATAAGATCGACGAAGTGCAGCTCACCGCCTGGACCGGCACGCCGCTCGACAAGGAAAACCTCGGCGCCCACCTGACGCCCGAAGGCCAGCATAGCCTACTCTGCCAGATCGGCGACCCGAACGATTGGGACGCCGTGATGACCGTCGACCAGAACAACTTCCCCATCCGCGAAGGAGACGAAGTGCGGCTGATGTTCGAGGAATCAGCATACCACGTCTTCATCACGCAGATTTCCAACTGGTCGGCCGACGTGCAAGCCACCGCCCCGCCCCGCCTGGCCAGTACCAACGGCGGCCCGCTCGCCTCGAAGGCCAATCCCGACGGCAGCATCCGCCCGCTCAACACCTCGTATCAAGCCTCCGCCCGGCTCGACAACCCGAGTGGCCTCCTGCGCAACGGCCTCATCGGAATGGCCCGCATCGAAACCCAACCGCGAACCCTCGCCGATCGCCTCGGGCACTACCTCAGCCACACGTTCAACTTCCAGTTGTAGGCCGGAACGATTTCGCACTAAGACGCCAAGCCGCAAAGAAGACAGGAAGTTCTTTTGCCGCGAATCAACGCGAATTTGACTCGAGCTTCTACGCACTGTTTTTATTCTCTATTCGCGTCCATTAGCGTGATTCGCGGCAAAAAAAGTATTTCTCTTCTTCACGCCTTCGCGCTTTTGCGTGAGACCTCTCCGGTTTTTCACACAAGCGGATTCAGCTAGAATCCACGCCATGCTCGACATCTACTTCTACGAAGCGTTTGAAGAAGAAGCCGCGGAGCTGCGCGAGGTGATGCCCGCGTCGCTCTCCGCGGAGTATGCCGCAAAGACGATCCAAGAGTGCGGCCACACGTCGCCGCCGGCACGCTTCATCTCCACGCGCACGCAATCCATCTACCCGCTCGAGTGGGCCGCGCAGCTCGACGCCATCCTCTCGCGCAGCACCGGCTACGATCACTTGGTCGCCTACGCCGCTCAGGTAAAAACGCCGCCGGCGATGGGCTACTTGCCGCTCTACTGCCACCGCGCGGTGGCCGAGCAGGCGATGATGCTGTGGATGGCCCTCCTGCGAAAACTCCCCAAGCAAATCCGCAAGTTCCGCGAGTTCAACCGGGACGGCCTCACCGGCCTGGAGTGCGAAGGCCGCACGCTCGCCGTCGTCGGCGTCGGCAATATCGGCCATGAAGTCTGCCGCATCGGCCAGGCGCTTGGCATGAAAGTCATCGGAGTCGATCGCGCGCCCCGTTTCGCCGATGTCAGCTACCTGAACATCGAGGAGGCCTTGTCCACAGCCGACGTCGTCGTCTGCGCGCTCGACCTGAACCGCGCGAGCCGCGGCTACTTCGACGACGCGAAGTGGCGCCACGTGCAGCCCGGCGCTTTCTTCGTGAACATCTCGCGCGGCGAGTGCAGCCCTTCGACGGCCCTGCTGGCAGCGCTCGAAGCCGGCCGCCTCGGCGGCGTCGCCCTCGACGTGTACGACCACGAAGCCGCGCTCGCCGTCGCCCTCCGCTCCGGCCAAACCGCCGCTAATGACGCCGAAGTCGCCGCGACGCTGGCACTCGCCCAGCGCGACGATTGCCTTTGCACGCCCCACAACGCCTTCAACTCCCTCGAAGGCACCCGCCGCAAAAGCGAGCACTCCGTGCGGCAAATCCTCGCCTTCCGCGAAACCGGCCGCTTCCTTTGGCCCGTGCCCCTCGACTAGCCGCCGCTAGCACGCACGATTCGCCTAGGCCATCCCCGCGCCGCCCCCTAAAATCCGCGCTCTCCATTCCCCCCGCCCCGACTCCCACTAGTCGGCGGGCCACGCCGTCCGGGAGTCCCGGAGGCAAGTGTGCCTCCGGCTACTCTTGCGCCTTATATCAACACATGGCCCGCCGCCGCCAAGAACTCGACGAGGATCAGCTCGATGAGGAGCTTGCGCCCGCGCCGCGCGTTCGCCGCAAGCCGCGCCGCCGCTGGCGCGTCCTCGCCATCTTCATTGGCCTCATCGCCCTGGCGTGCGGCGCGCCAACCATCATCTCCAAAACGCCGCTCCGCAATCTGCTGCTCACGCGCGCCTTGCCGCCGGGCGCCGCACGGGTGACCATCCGCGACGCGACGTTCGCCTGGACCACCGGCCAATCGCTCGCCGGCGTCGCGATGGTCGATGGCGCCGGCGCGCCGCTCTTCAGCGCCGAATCCGTCGCGATGAGCCGCTCGCTCATCGGCCTGGCGTCGAACCACGACAACCTCGGCAAGATCACGCTCACCCGCCCGGTCATCAACCTCGACGCCCACAACGGCACGAGCAACCTCGAAGACTTCTTCACGCGCCTCGCCGAAGCCGCCCGGCAGCGCACCGCGCAAACGCCCGACGGGCCGCACGGGCCGACGACCATCGAAATCGAAATCATCGACGGCATCATCCTCGGCCGCGACTTTGCCAGCGGCCAGCAGTGGCGCATTGACCAGCTCGCCGCCACTGCCGCGCCCGTCGCTCAAAGCCAATCCTGGGAAGTCGCCGCCACCGGCCTCCTAACCCTCGCCGCCACGCCCCCCCCAGCCGCGACGCTACGCGTCACCGGGGCGCCAACGCAAGACTTGGCCAATAACCAATCCCAACCCGGCCGCTTCAAAGTCCACTTGCACCCAGCCGACGCCAACTCCGCCGACTCCGCTAACGCCCCATCGCGCCAAGAGCTGGAGATCATCGCCGACCGCCTGCCGCTCGCGCCCATCGAACCCTGGCTCGCCCGCGCGCTGCCCAAGGCACGCATCAACGGCGCCGCCTCCACCGATTTAACAATCACTTGGACGATTGCCCCCGGCGCTGACGCCGGCGCGAATAGCCAACCCGCCGCCCCCACCATCGCCGCCGCCGGCAAGCTTGACGCCACAAACCTCCACTTCACTGCCGCCGCCCTTAACGGCGACCTCGTCGAACTTCCCGCCGCGTCGCTCGCCATCGACGCTAGAATCGCCCACCATCGCCTCTCGGCCAAACAGTGCGCCGCCCGTTGCGATTTTGCGCAAGCCGAGCTCAACGGCGATTTCAACCTCGCCGAGCTCCGCCGCCTCAGCCTCCAATCGCTCCCCACCAGCGACGCCACGATCACCGCCCGCGCGAATCTGCCCGACCTCACTCGCATGCTCCCCCGCACGCTCGGCCTGCGGCAAGGCGTGCGCGTGGACGCCGGCAAGGTCGAAATCACCGCCCGCAGCGCCCGCGGCGATTCAGGCCGCCAGTGGACCGCCGCCGCCGTCGTCCAAGATCTCGTCGGCAGCGACGGCGTCCGCCCCATCCGCTGGACAAAGCCGGTCGAGCTCGGCGTCGATGCGATCGAATCGCCCGCCGGCCCGCAACTGCACCAGGCCCTGTTCCACTCGTCGTTCGCCAACGCCACCTGCGGAGCCTCAGGCGCCGGCTTCGAAGGCAACGTCCAGTTCAACCTCGACGAGCTCGCCGACCAGCTCGGCCAGTTCGTCGATCTCTCCGCGTGGAAGCTGCACGGCTCCGGCGACGGCAAGTTCTCCTGGCGCGACACGGGTCAAAACCGCTTCGCCGCCGGCGCCGAGCTGAACCTCAAGCAAATCGACGTCCAGCGCGCCGGCAAAGTCGTCTGGCGCGATCCCGAGCTGCGCGTCGAGCTGCAGACCGATGGCGCCCATGAAAACTTCCGGCCCCAGCGGCTCGACACCGGCACGCTCACCATGCACGGCCCCGGCGATACGCTCACCGCCGAGCTACTCGCGCCGATCGATCTCCGCGACCTCAACCAGGTGTGGACCGTCAAGCTCGCCGGCAACGGTCCGCTGGACCTGTGGGCCGGCCGCCTGCGGCCCTGGCTCGCCGCCGTCCCCGAGCAGCTCGCCGGTCAGGCGACGATGAGCGCCCAGCTTCGCGCTCGCCAAGGACTCGTCGAAGTCACCGGCTCGAAGCTCAGCGTGCTCAACCTGCAGACGAAGCTCGGCGCCACGCCGATCGTCGAGCAACGCGTCGAAGCCGCCGGCGACTTCCGCTGGGACGCTGCCAACCGTGCCATCGATTCGCATGACCTGCAGTTCGCCAGCAGCACCGTCGCGGCCCGCGCGAAAGACTTGTCCGTGCGACTCACCGACGCCGGCCCGCCAACCGTTCGCGGCGAAATCGCGCTGCGCGGCGACCTGGAGCGCCTCTCCGTCTGGGCCGGCGCCCTCGGCATCTCAAGCGACGCCCTCCGCGCCCGCGGCCAGGCCGAAGGCCGCCTGACGCTCGCTAGCGATCCTTCGCGAGCCAGCGCGAACCTGACGCTCACCGCCACGCCATTTCAACTGATCTCTACCGCGAACCAAACCGTTCCCACTCCCGGCGCTCCGCCAAGCAGCGTCGCCTGGGACGAACCCAAGCTCGAGCTGGCCACGGAAGCCGTTTACACCAGCGCCGACGACCGCCTGCAGCTCACGAATATGCGCCTCACCGGCAAGACCGTCCAGCTCACCGGCGCCGGCGTCGTCGAACAACTGCGCACCGCGGGAATCGTCCGCGGCGACCTGAGTCTCAACTACGACGCCGCCGAGCTCGCCAGGCTCCTCAACTCCTACCTCGGCCCGAACATCCAGTTCCAAGGCGCCAACACCGCCCGCCTGCAATTCCCCGTACCGCGCCCCCCCGCGCCCCCCCCCTACCGGGGTGGTTTTCCGGCCGGCCCCCCCCCCCGGGGGGGTCGGTTTGGGGCGGGGGAAGCAGCACGGAACCGCTTCGCCGCCACCAGCACCCCGCCCCTCTCCGCTCCAGCCTCCAGCCTCCAGCCTCCAGCCGCCTCTTCCCACTGGTCCCACAACTGGCAAATTACCACCGAAACCGGCTGGGCCGCCGCCAACTTCTACGGCCTGCCGGTCAGCGCCTCACGCCTCACCGCCAATCTCAACGACGGCCAGGTGCAGTTCACGCCGCTCGATCTCGCCGTCGGCCAAGGCGGCCGCCTCAGCCTCCAGCCCCGCGTGCTCCTCGAACCCCAGCAGCGGCTGCTCCTCGCCCCTGGCCCGCTCGTCTCGAACGTCGCCATCTCCCCCGAGGTGAGCGAGCGGATGCTCAAGTACGCCGCCCCCGTCCTCGCCGGCGCCACGCGCACCGAAGGCTCGTTCTCCTTCTTCCTCGACGGCCCCGCCGACATCCCG
>JAICUM010000768.1 GCA_025935855.1 Pirellulales bacterium
GTGAACTACTACGAGCATGGCACGTTCCTGACGCTGAACCATGCCCACACGGCCCTGTTCGGTGCGTTCGGCCTGCTTGCGCTCGGGCTGATCTACTTCTGCCTGCGTTACGTCGCAGGCGAGCGGGTGGCGTTCAATGAAAAGCTCGGATTGTGGGCGTTCTGGCTCTACAACGGTGGACTGCTGCTTTGGATACTGCTCAACTTCTTCCCGATCGGCTGGCCGCAACTCAATGCGGTCTATGAGCATGGCTTCGCCTGGGCGCGCAGCCAGGCGTTCTACGATCGCTATCTGTTCTGGCAGTGGATGCGGCTTCCCGGCGACGTGGTGTTCTCGGCTGGCGGCCTTTTGATGAGCTGGGACTTCCTCATGAAGCTGAGGTCGCCGCCCGGGGAGCGCCGTGCGTCCGCGGTCGGCACAACTCCTGTAGCAGCGGAGTGACGTGAGCCCTTCGACTGGCGAAAGGCGCGAGGCGGCGCCGACCCGCGGCGAGCAGATGCTGGCGCTGCGCAAAAAGCGCATGGCAGCAACCCACCCGTTCCTGCGTGGGGGCTTTCGCCCATTCTTCTTCGGGGCGGCCGCTTGGGCGATTATCGCAATTGGGCTGTGGCTGTGCGAACTTGCCGGCGAGATCGCGCTACCAACCGGCTTCGAGGCGGTCGCCTGGCATCGCCACGAGATGTTGTTCGGATTCGTCGGCGCCGCGGTCACGGGATTCCTGCTGACCGCGATTCCGAACTGGACCGGTCGGCTTCCGATTGCCGGCAGGCCGTTGCTTTCCCTATTCGGGCTATGGGCGGCAGCACGCCTGGCCGTGTTGTTTTCAGCGACCATTGGCCTCTGGCCCGCGGCCATTGTCGACGTCGGCTTGTTCATGTCGTTGGCCGTGCTCGCCGGCCGGGAAGTCATCGCCAGCAAGAACCGGAACATGCCAGTCGTTGGGCTGGTGCTTCTCTTCGGGATCGCGGACGCGGCCGATTATGGCGAGGCGGCCGGCGTGATTTCGGGAGGGCTTGGCTGGCGCGGGGCGATTGCGCTTTTGATCATCATGATTTCGATGATCGGCGGCCGTATCATTCCGTCATTCACGCGTAACTGGCTGGTGAAGAGGGGAACGGCACGCGGCCTCCCGACCCAGCCGGAGAGGCTCGATCTGCTGGTGATCGCCGCGACCGCGCTCGCGCTCCTGTTTTGGCTGGTCTTCCCCGACGATCGTCTCACCGGCCTCATGCTCATCCTGGCCGCACTGGCCCAGTTGCTTCGACTGTCGCGCTGGGGCGGTCATCGGGCGCTGCGGGACCCGTTGGTGCTCATATTGCATCTCGGCTATTCCTGGGTTCCCATCGGGCTGCTGCTGCTCGGCTTGTCGGTGGCCGGCATCGATATCCCGCGCAGCGCTGGCATCCATGCGCTGACCGCAGGCGCCATGACGACGATGATCCTTGCTGTCATGACTCGCGCCAGCCTGGGCCATACCGGACGCGACCTGAGGGCTTCTCCGCTGACAATTGCATCCTACGGCTGCGTGACGATCGGCGCGCTGGTGCGTGTCGTGGCCTCGCTCGGAGTCGGGCCTTATGCCCTCATGCTCGATGTTGCCGGCGCAATTTGGGGCGGGGCATTGTTGTTGTTCGTGATCGTTTATTGGCCAATATTGACCAAGCCTCGCCTCGGCGAGACGGCCTAGGCGGCGAATTCACGCGAAATTGAAGCTGATCGAGAGCCGTTCGCCGCGGCCACGGCCGGGCAGAACTTCATGCCGCAGCCAGCTCTCCCAAAGAATCAGCAGCCCCGGCCGCGGCTCGACCGTCACGAACGTCTGCA
>JAICUM010000407.1 GCA_025935855.1 Pirellulales bacterium
ATCGACGCAGTGAACCGGCGCTCGCGAACATGCTTCAGGAAGAACTCAGACCAACCCGCCTTGATAGGAATCGAATCGATGAAAGAACAGAAGGCTCATGCTACTGCTCGCACAAACATGGATGCACGTTTGGCCGCGTATATCGCGGCGGCAGGCGGAGCTTCGCTTGGACTCAACTCGACCGCCAAAGCTGAAATTGTCGCCAACACGAAGGTTCAGCCGTTCGCGATCAATGGCGACGTCAACGTGGACTTCAACCGCGACGGCCAAACCGATTTCCAGATCGACCACGATCGTTACAACCTGAATGGCCAGGATCTGGACTATTTGCAGATTGATAAGAACGACGTCAACAGCGCCGCCAATCCGCTGCCAATCGATTCCAATCAGACGTTTCCGACGAACGGAACGCCGAATGACGATACAGCGGCGTCTTCCTATCTCACCGACGCGCCGCTGGGCGCCTATCCGGCCGCTCTAACCATGGGCTCCGATATCGGGCCGGGCCATACATTTGACTTTCAAGAAGGGACCGCATTTAACTTTACTGACAAGACAATCCGTGCGAATCGCTTAATTGACGAGGACCAAACACAGATCGATCAAGCGGTAGGAGGCAAAACTCCAGATCAAGTTTACGTGCCCACAAACGGTCCGAACTTCATCGGACTGAACGGCGATATCCGATATCTCGGCGTCAAAATGGATCTCAACAACGTCAGTCCCCATGACGCTAGTAACAATGATACTGAGTTTACCTATGGCTGGATCGGCGTCCGCATCGACAACGAGGCGGACGCGACCGGCGCTGTCGTTGGCTTCGGCTACCAATCGACGCCAAACACGGCGATCGCCGCAGGCGACTTCGGCCCCGTCGTCGCCAACGCCGACTACAATGACGATGGCAAAGTGGATGGCGCCGACTTTCTGGTTTGGCAACAAGTTCGCGGGCAAAAGGTCATTCCATTCGGTAGCGCCGATGGGAATGGCGATGGCCTCGTGGACAACGCCGATCTGGCCTTTTGGAGAACTAAATTCGGCACGGCCGTGCCCGCGGCCGGCGCCGCTAGCCACGCCGTTCCGGAGCCAACGTCCGCGCTGATGGGCGCCCTCGGCGGCGTCCTGATGATTGGCTGCTTCGCCGCGCGGAAGATGCGGAAGGCACGCGCACAAGCATGACCAGTGCGTGGCAGGCCGCCGGTTCGCTGGAGGAGCAGGCGGCCGTCCGCCATTTGGTCGAGCTTGGTTACGAGGACCCGCTGGAGGTCGCGGCCCGCGAAACGATTCGCCGGCGCGCGCAAGAAAGCCAACTAAGCCGCGCGGCCGAGCTCGCCGGCGCCGGCCAGATCCAAGCGGCCATTGATCTTCTGGAATCTGCCGTCGCCGGCGACGAACGTTGGACGGCCGGCCGCCACTGGCTGGCACGCGCGTACTTCCGTGCGGGACACGACAAGCGCGCCGCTGAATGCCTCCACTGGCTCGAAGTACACGGCGTGGAGCACGCCGAGCTGGCGCTCATGCGGGCCTCGATGGCGCTGAAGCGTCGCGAGCTGGACCAGGCCCTCGATTGGGCCGGCTACGCGAAATGTTTGCAAGATCCACTGCCGGAAGCCGACATTCTATTGGGCGAAATCTATTTCCGCCGCGGCCAGATCGCCGAGGCCGAAGCCGCATTCAATCGAGCAGCGACTCAGGCCGAGTCGGCTTTGGCGCTCACCGGCCTTGGATCGGTCGCCCTTCGGCGCGGCGAGTTGGAAACCGCCGCCGACCGGTTCCTCTCCGCGCTTGAACTCGACATGAATCTGTGGACTGCCCATTATCGCCTGGGCCTCGCGCTGGTTCGCCTGAATCGAACGGAAGGAGCTCGGATCGCATTCTCAACGGCCTTACGCCTCCAGCCGCAGCTTGCCGGGCCGTTGCGATTTCTCTCGCGCCTGCGCGCACTGGCAGGAGATGCCATGGGCGCCGCGGAGTTTAAGACGCGTGCTTTCGAAGTCATTCACCGCCGCCGCGAAGCTCGCCGCATGCTAGCAGAGCCGCCGGATCGATATTGACCCGTTGGCGAAAGTGGGACACATTCGGCGCCAATTGACGCGCGGCTGGATGCCGCGCCCTCCGAATGACCCAGTGTTTTTAGCGCAAGGGAGTGCCGTGATGAAGCGCGACGTCGATCTCGCTCGCCATTTACTTCTCGATATCGAAGGCCGCGGCGCCGATTGCTCGGTCAGCGTCCTCCGCACCGGACCGAACCACGAGGCCGAGGAGCGTGTGCGCTACCACCTGCGGCTGTTGATCGACGCCGGGCTGCTTAAGGAAATCGATCGCGCCGCCAACGGCGTCCCCTGCGTGCGGCTCACCGACGCCGGCCACGAGCTGATCGAGCTGACTCGCAGCGAGCGCCGCTGGCAGGAAGCCAAGTGGTCCTGCCGCGAGCGAACCGGCGGCGAATCGTTCACCGTCATTCGCAGCATCTTATTGCGCTGGGCGATGGCGGCAAATCATCCTCCGCGCCGCCGCTACAGCGTTGTCCCCGAGGCGTGGGTCGATGGCGCGTATCGCGGTCGCCATGCGGGTTACCAATTTGAACCGTACCTGACGGCCGACGAGGAAACCGCCAATCATGATGACGTGCGCTATGTGCGCGTTCGGCCTCTCCGCCGGCACGATTGGCAGCTAAATGGCGTGGCGGACGCCGCCGACGTCGAGATTCGCGAACCGGCCGCGGGCATTCCCGAGTTTTTGATTTAAGCAGGCTTCCGGTTCCACTTTGCTTATAATGGCGGCGCCGCGTCCCGAGGATGCGGCGCCGCCTTTTTTATTGGAGACTTTTCAATGCTCGCTTCCGAGTCCAGGCGACTTTTATCGTCAGCCCTCGCGTTGGTCAGCGTCACGCTGGTCGGTTTACAGGTGGCGGCTGAACCCGCGCCGATGGCCGAGCCGCCCCGACTGTCGCCCGACCTCGAACGAATCCAACAATCGCTGGGCGGCTCGGTTGTTGATCGCTTCTCCACGCTTCGCGCCGGCGCCGAGAAGCCGCGCACGGCTCTGGAAGAAAAGCGTGCCGAGGCACGGAAGCAAGAAGCGATCAAAGCGCTGCGACAGGCCGCGGTCGAACTCGACGGCGCCGCCAATCGCCTGGAAGGATTGGAGCTTTATCAGCAAGCCGACTCGCTGCGCGATCAAGCGCAGCAACTGCGGCTCGACGCCCGGCGCCTGAGCGGCAGCGATCCAAGGGACGCCGCGAGCGCGCTTCGGCCTTCCGACCCCTGGGCCAGCCCGTCCACAGGCGTTCCAGCGGTCGCGCCGACGCCGGCCCCCACATTGGCGCCGGCTCCAGAACCCACCACACCGATTATTCCGCAGAACGAAGACAACCCGCAAAAAACGCCCAGGCCGTCGCTTCCCACGCCGCAACCGGAGTAAGGGCCATGGGCGACCAACGGGGTCGGGAGTTTTTTGCGACTGGAGGGCTTCATCCAAGTTGGTCATCGCCAGTCGCAAAAGACTCCCGACCCCTTCACCGCTGCTGATTACTCCTGGGCCGCGTTCCGCCGTTAATTGACACTCCACACCCCCGCCAGTAGCCTGAAAGCTTGCGGCCCTTGCCTCGGCGCAACTTGGGACAATGATTGATGTTCGAGGCCCACGGGCCACTTATCGCGCGCCGTGGCGACTACGCGGAACCATCGTCGCCGGCGCCGCTGCTAACGGAACAGACTTTTTTCGAGAAGAAACGCAGCCATGGCTGATCGCTTCGGGGATTTTCTCATCAAAAAAGGGGTCATCGGCCCCGAGCAGCTCCAGGAAGCGGAGACCGTCGCCAAGTCGCGCCGGCTGAAGCTGCAGGACGCGATCATCCAGCTCGGCTACGCCAAGCCCGAGCAGGTGGCCAAGACGCTCGCAAAGCTCCACGGTTACGAATACTACGACCTGAACAACGTCCCCATCCCGCCGGCGGTGGTGGAACTCGTGCCGGAATCGGTCGCCCGTGAAAACGCCGTCATTCCCTTCTCCGAGGAGAACGGCGCACTCAAGGTGCTCGTCAGCGACCCGCAGGACTTCGAGACCTTCGACAAGCTGCAGTTCATTCTGAACCGCAAAATCGAGATCGGCGTCGCCACGAAGGAAAGCATCCTCGAAGCCATCAACCGCAACTACGGCCAGGTGGACGGCGAATCGGCCGACTCGATGCTGCAGGAATTCACCGACACGGCCATCGACTTCACCGAAACGGAGGACGACGCCGCGTCGGATTCCGATGATGTGGTTGATGAAACGAGCGCGCCCATTGTCCGGCTCGTGCAGCTCATGATCACCGAGGCCGTGCAGCTTCGGGCGTCGGACATTCACGTCGAGCCGTTCGACGACCGGGTGCGCATTCGCTACCGCATCGACGGGATGCTGATCGAGCGCGATAGCCCGCCGCGGCGCTTGCTCGGCGCCCTGCTCTCCCGCATCAAGATTCTGGCGAAGATGGACATCGCCGAACGCCGCCGCTGCCAGGACGGCCGGATCAAGATCACCGCCGGCGGCAAGGAGCTCGACCTTCGCGTCAGCATGCTGCCGACCAACCACGGCCAGTCCTGCGTCATGCGGCTGTTGGACAAGGACAACATCAAGATCGGCGTCCGGCAACTCGGCTTGTCCGAAC
>JAICUM010000562.1 GCA_025935855.1 Pirellulales bacterium
CCTGTTTCCTGCTGGCCGTGCCGGAAGTGATCCCACTAACAGGCTATGACCTCGCCTCCCGGCGGCCGCTAGGCGAAGTGCGGATGACCCATCGGGTGTACGAAGATCCGACGCGGATTTCAGGCGTGCGCGCCTATCAGGCTGGCGATCCCTTCAATCGAATCCACTGGGGAGCGACCGCCCGTACCGCGGTGCTCCACAGTAAGATTTACGAACCGTCGACCATTGCTGGCGCCACGCTGCTCTTGGACTTCCACGAGAAGTCGTTTGAGCCCAAGCATGAGCCCGTGCGATCGGAACTGGCGGTGACCGCGGCGGCCTCAATTGCCGGCGCCATTTGCCAAATGGGCCAGCAGGTGGGATTGGTCACTAATGGCCGTGACGCTGCTGACCGCATTCGAACCGAAGGCTGGAGTCATGAGCAGCTTCACAGTCGCCGCCAGGCGCAGGCCGCCGGCATGCGCGACCGTAGCGAACGCTTGCGGCCTGTGGTCGTTCCGACTCGCCGCAGCAACACCCAGCTTCAATTGATCCTCGACACCCTAGGCCGCGTCGAAAAAACTGACGGTCTCACGTTTGCCCAACTGGTGCGCGAAGCGGACAGCCGGCTGCCGCGGGGGGCGACGGTGATCGCCCTGTTGACGGCGGTGACGCCGGACATGGCCGTGGCCCTGGGAGGTCTTCGCCGCCGTGGACTTGCCGTCGCCGCGATTCTCAACGTTTTCGATGAATATGACTTTGCCAAAGCCGCGGGGCCTCTCGTGGCAGAAGGAATCGACGTGCGGCAACTGCGCGATCGGGCCGCGATTCCTACAGTGTGTCTCAAAATGCTGCTGCGGTAATCATGGCCCGCTTGCGGATGACAAACGCCGACTACGTCGCCATCGCGGTCAGCCCTCCGCTGATCATGACGCTCGTCGGCAGTTTGGTTTTTTTCCTCATCGAGGTGCTTTACTCCGGCTCTTATGACGGCCGCCTGCGGTTTGTGTTTGCGATGTTTGTGTTCGCGGCGGTGTTGATCGCCCGCATCGCCATCGAGTTCGGAGCTGACAGGGCAGCCCTGTACTGCCTGCCGCTGGGCGTGTTGATGTTCCTGGCCATGATGCGCTTCGTTGACCACCAGTCGCCCCTGGGCTGGCTGATCAACATCGGGCTGCTTGGGGTAGTGTGGTGGTGCGCCCACGAGCTCACCTGGGACTGCACGCTGATTGACGACAACGAGGATGCCTCGGGCGAGGGATTGCTAGGGCGCGCCGGGCTGGATGCACGCGACGGTGGAACCACCTCCACTCTTGCGACGGACAACGAGTTATTTGGCGACGCCGAATCCACAAAGCCGCCATTGTGGCGGCGAATCATCGCCGGGACGCAAGGTCCGCACACGCCGGGCGTCTGGGTGCTGTACTTTTCACTTGCGGCCTTGCCGCTGTTCGGCGTCGGTCAGCACTGGATCCCCGCCGGCGACATCAACCGGCGACGATATGCCTTTGGCCTGCTGACGGTGTATGTCGCGTCGGCGCTCGCACTCTTGGTCACGACAAGCTTCCTCGGGCTTCGGCGCTATCTGCGCCAGCGGCACGTGGAAATGCCAGGACCGATGGCAGTGACCTGGGTGTCCCTGGGCGGCGCGCTGATCTTCCTGGTGATGTTTCTTTCGGCCCTCCTGCCGCGGCCGGCGGCTGAGTACGCGCTTGCCCAGCCGCCTTGGAAGGTAGGAGCGCCGGGTGACCTAAAGCCGTCAGAGCACGCCGTCGGCGAAGAAGGGACCAGTGACCCGGACGCCCAGCAGCGCGTCACAAGCGACCAGGAGAACGCTCCTCAAGGCGACCATGCTGAGACGCGGGACCAAGCGCCTTCACCTGCCGATCAGGCTGGAGGCGAAGGGGCGAAAACGAGCGAAGGCGCCCCACCGGCGGATGGTGAGAATGCTTCGCAGTCGAACGGCCGTGAATCCTCTGAGGGCTCGAAAGAAACGCGATCAAAACAGGCGAGCGATCGTGATCGTGGGAAGACGGACGATTCCGGCAAAAACACTCGGTCGGCTAAACATTCCGAAAACCAGACGGAGACGCCGCAGGAGCCCTCGGGGAAGGCGGCCGATGAACAGGCTCCACGTGCCTCACGCGCAGATGATGCGCCTGAGCTGGCCGACGTGGCGAAGCGAAATCAGATGCGGCTCGGCGGTCTGGGACAATTGATGGGGTCGATTGTTGATTTAGTGAAGTTTGTCGTTTACTTCCTTGGAGGGCTCGCCGTCGCGTTCTTCGCATGGAAGTACCGTAACGAAATCCTCAATGCCATCACCGAGCTGATTCGTGACATCAGAGCTTGGCTGGCAGGACTCTTTGGACGGCGTCGGCCGGCAGTTGAGGAGGCAGGCGAGGTCGCGAGGGGCTCGAATCCAAGACGGCGGACATTTGCCGAGTATCGCGATCCCTTCGTCGACGGACAGCACCAGCGAACGCCTGCGGTCGAGCTGGTGCGATACACATTTGAAGCTTTCGAAGCCTGGGCCAGCGACCATGGCCGACCGCGTACGCCGGACCAAACTCCGCAAGAGCTAGTTCATAGTGCGATTCCGTCGCGTTCACCCATGTTTGACGAGGCGCGAAAACTGGCGGCGCTCTATGGCGAAGCGGCATATTCCGCGTCCACGGTATCGCGTGAGTCAGCGGCAGCGTTGGGCACGCTCTGGGCGATGATGCGGTCCCACCAGCCTCACAGCGGACCGCCTGTTTAGTAGGGTCCCCCTTCTTACCAGACGCCGATCTCGCAAAAACATCCGCACCTGATGGGATAGCATGCCTTCTGCCCGATTTACGTCCTGCGCAACAGTGATCACCGCTGAGGACTGACTGATGGAAACCTCTGCGAGCGGATTAGTGACGCCAGTCAGCGGGAGCCGACGGCGAAGCGGCGAACAGGGGCGTGGCGCAGAGCGGTTCAGTGGTCTCGCAACCGGGCGGCTAAGGGTGCCCTGTTTTAACCGGCCGGCTGGCATGGTGGCCGCCGCCGACCTTTGGTCCGATGGCAGGCTTTTAAGGGATAACTTGGACATCGACTGCCAGCATGCCCGGTAACTAAACTGCCGAAGCTCAACGCCTCCTCACTTGCTTAGACCAGATGCAGAAATGTGGCAAATTGGCCTTACTGTCGTCGTCACGGCCGCGGCGACGTTGTTTCTTTCCATCCTCAAGCGAAACCTCTTTTCGGCGGAACGCAAGCTCGA
>JAICUM010000659.1 GCA_025935855.1 Pirellulales bacterium
CAGTGGTCGAACAGCAGCTCCCACTCCGCCTGCTGCACCGCCCGACAAAAGCCCGCATGCTTGCCCGTCCGTACTGCGGCTTGGCAGGCGTCCACAAACGCCATCGGATCCCACGTACCAGCGGGTAGCACCCCCAGCGCATCGTGCTCCATCGCAAGTTGCGTCGCCGCCTCGGCGAGAGGTACGTAGACGGGGTGCTTACCGACGCGGCGAAACCAGTACTTCGCGTTGGAGAAGTCGCCGTCGCGGCGATGCATGACGCCGTGCCAGAAGCTACCGGTGGGCGTGTCGACGTCCTGGCTGATGCGGTGCGATTCGTCGAGGAAGTCGTACACGAGCCACAGGCCGGCAAGGCAGGCATGGGCCATGTCTCGGTCGGCGACTTTGGCGTGAGCGAAGGCGACGTCGAGAGTCGCCGCTTCGAGCTTGCCGCGCATCGCCGGATCGGACATACCCGCATCAAGCGCTCGGCAACGGTCGCCGCTGATGAGCGCCGAGAAAACGGGGCCACAGCTAGCTGGCGTGAACCGTGACATGCCGCGTCGTTTTCCGAGGTCGTTCGCTCAGAAAGGGCCGAGCGAACGACTTCAAGGATAACGATGCGGCCGCACGCGGTCTAACGGCGGCTGACGCCGTCGTTCTCGCGGCGGTCGGCCATGCGGGTTTGCTGACGGACGGCGCCGTTGCGCTTCGTGCCATTGTTCTGGCTGCGCGCGATCTGCGTCTGGCTGCTCGTGGGCGACTCTACACTTTCGGCGGGCAGTTTGCCCAAGGCGCGGGCCATCGCGTTGAGGTTGCCCTGCGGCACGGTGAGCGTCTCGGCGGCGAGCAGCCCTTCGTTCACGCCCTGCTGAGCCATCTCGACGCCCGTTTGGGTCAGCTCGTAGGCGTGCTCGCGCTGGCCGACTTCCCAGTAGGAAACGCCCATGCTGACCAGGGCGTCGCCATGTTGGCCCGGATTGGCCAGCGGCGTGAGGGGCACTTCTTGCACCAATAGGTCCGCCGCGCGGTCGTACCATTGGCAGGCTTGCTCGTGGTCCTGGCGGTGGACGGCATACACGGCGCCAATCTGGAAATACAACCGGCCGAGCACGTACTGCGTGTCAGGCATGTCGGCCCGCAGTTCGGCGAGCGGCGAGAGCGTGGCGTCGGCCAGCTCGCCATACTTGATGGCAAGATCCGCCTCGCCGCGGCGGTGCTGGATCTCCGCCGCGTAGTAGTAGGCTAGTCCAAGGCGCCAGTTCAAGAGATCGCGGGCCGTCGGGTCGTCGAGCTTTGGCTCCAGATCGGCGGCGGTTTCCTCGGCCTCCTTGATCCACGGCTCAGGATTAATCGGCGGGCTGAGGCGGCCGCCGGCGGCGAGCGCGCTGTTAGCCACTTGCAGCCGCAAGGAGACGTCGCCTTCGTGCGAGCCGATCATCGTTTCGGCGATGGCCGAGGCGCTGCTGATCCACTGCTCGACGGATTCATCTTTTTTCTGCCAATCGCCGTACGCGATGCGTTCGGCCACCGCCAGGTGCGCCCCGAGCAGCACGCGGTTGGCGGCGGCGCGGACTTCGGCGTCGTCGCTCTTGGTCAGCGCACTGGCCATGGCGATGGCTTTGTTGTGCAGCGGCACGGCGCGCTGCTGCACCTCTTTCGAGCCGAGGCCGGCAAGCACGGCCATCTGCTCCAGCGACTCGCAACGCACGATCTGCGACGAGGACTTGCTTTCGAGCACCGTGCGCGCTTGCTCCAGCGCCTGTTCATAGCGGGCCAACTGGGTCAACGACTTGGCCCACTGCAGACGGTACTCATCGTTTTCCGGCTCAAGCTCCACGGCCGTCGCGGCGAAGCGCTCGGCCTCGACCGCTTGGAACGTGCTGAGCTTGGCACGCGACAGCAGAAAATGCGCCCGGGCGCTCTTGCCGTCCAGCGTGACGGCGGTTTCGAGGTCGGCGATCAGGCGATGGTAGTCACTGGCCGGCGATCGTTCGGCCCGCAGCAGGAATGGTCCGGCTTCGATCGAACGCATCACGATTTCGTACACGCCGTCGCCGGTGTGGGATTTCTTCGGCTTGCTATCGGTGGCCATGGCGGCGCCGACGGTGGGACGGTGATTCAGCGTGACGCCTCGTTCTGGGAAGATGGTGCGCACCGGGCTGCCGGTTTCGTCGGCAATGACCGCCGTGCGGAAATCCGACAGGCCGAGCTTCGCAATGAGGCTTTGTGGCTTGGCGGGTTCGAAGAGCTGCACGCGGACCGATTCAACGCGGTCGCCGCTGAAGGTGACGACAATCGCCGGGAAGCTTTCCTGCTCGTAGGTAAGGGTTTTGCCGCCGACCTGCGATTCCTGGGGATCGCCCCATTGGCTGAGGACTTCGGCGCGGGTCGTCACGCCCGGCGTGACGCCGCTGAAGCTGGCGGCCTGGAATGAGGAGGGATTGGTAGATTCGTCACTGGCTTCAGCCGCCGCCTCGTTGGCGAAATCCTTGGAACCGGCTGCAAGTTTCGAAGCGTGATCAGTCGGCGCGTCATCG
>JAICUM010000681.1 GCA_025935855.1 Pirellulales bacterium
GCTGCCGATGCACTTCGTAAACGTCATTGACCGCGGACAATTCAACATTGGCACCGTCCTTGTAAAGGCGTGCCAGCGTGTGAACATGCGCCCCAAACCCCCGTCGGCCGGGACCGATGAAGCCGACTCGAATCCGGTCATTCGCGCCAATCGTCCGGCCATACGAACGCGCGGAAAGTGCCGTTGCCGTGGCTCCAGCAGTCGCCATAAAGACTCGCCTTGAAAGCGTGCTCGCGTTCGTCTCACTCATTGCAACACCTCGCTCATCTGAACTTCCAGTCCCAGCTTGATCGACTGCTCCGCCGCCAGGCACATCGCCACCGACCACCGCCCATCCTCGCCGGTGGCGCACAGCGGCTTCCCTTCGCGAATGGCGCCGACCATCAACGCGATCTCGTCCTCCAGCTCATAAACTTCGCCGGTAATCTTTTCGATCGGAATGTCGGTCACCAGCTCGCCGTCGAACGCCCGCAGCGAAAATGTCGGATGAAACGTCCGGTCCATCGCCCCGCTCCAGCTCGCCCACAGGGCGCCCTTCGTGCCCGTGACCTTCACCGTTTGATGATGCTCAAACGCCGCGAGCGTCTGCGCCACTGTGGCGAACGCCCCGCCGGAGAACTTCATGATCGCGCTGAAATTATCTTGCAGCTCCGGCCGCGACGCATCCCTCGCACTCGCCGCGGCATAAACGCTCGTCGGCTCGCCAGCGCTCGCCAGGTACCACCGCGCCAAATCGAAAAAGTGTATCGGCTCCTCCAGAATCCAACTCCCGACGCGATTGATGTCGAACCGCCACCCCTCGGCCCCCAGCCGGTAGGGCCGCCGCGAAAGCTCCACCAGCACATACCGCGGCGCGCCGATAAACCCTGCGTCAACCAGCTGCTTCACCTTTCCCCACAGCGACGACAGCCGCAGCTCATGCCCGATCGCCAGCAGCCTGCCATTCTCCCTCGCCAGCCGCATTAAATCATTGCAATGTTCGATCGACAGCGCCATCGGTTTCTCGAGCAGCAGGTGCTTTCCCGCGCGCAGCACCGCCGACGCCACTTCATGGTGCAGATGCGTCGGCAACACGATATCGACCGCGTCGATGTCGTCCCGGCCAATCAGCTCGCGGTAGTCCTCGTAAATGTCCGCCTGTGGATAATCCTTCGCCGCCGCCTCACGCGTGGCGCCCGACCGCGCCGCAATCGCCGCCAGCTCGGCGCCGTTCGTCTTGGCAATGGCCCGCGCATGGTGCGAACCCCAGGCGCCATAGCCAATCAACCCAAACCGCACCGCCGCCATCCGCGTACCTTTCAGACTTGAGACCGCTTTGCTCTTAGGCGAGAATCGTGCAATCTAAATCATCCTTACCGCCGATGATAATCGGCTTCCACTGCCGGACCAACCCGCCGCCCATGCCCAATCAGTCAAACGTCGTCGAAGACATCTCATTGCCCGGGCAGCAAACGTACGACGGCCAAAGATTTCCCCAGGCCATCGCCTGGCGCAGCGCCGGGGACGATTCGCAACCCGCGCTTGCCTGGCTACGCGACAATCGCCGCGAGCTCGATAAATACGCCAGCCAAAGCGGCGCCCTTCTCTTCCGCGGCTTCCCCGTGCGAACGCCTGAAGACTTCGACGCCTTCATCCGCGCGTTCGACTATCCGAACTTCAAATACGAGGAATCGCTCTCCAACGCCGTGCGCGTCGTCCGCACCGACCGCGTCTTCTCAGCTAACGAGGCGCCGCCCGACATCAACATTTTCTTCCATCACGAGATGGCCCAAACGCCGATCTTCCCCAGCCGGCTGTTTTTCTTTTGCGAACACGCCGCCAGCGGAGGCGGCGCCACGCCCATCTGCCGCTCCGACATACTGCTAAATCTGCTGCGAAAGAAGTGCCCGCAGTTCGTCGCCGATTGCGAAGCCAAAGGCCTCAAATACTCCAACGTCATGCCGCCCTCGAACGACCTGAGCTCCGGCATGGGCCGCAGTTGGCAAAGCACGCTCCGCGCGGAAACTCGCGATCAGGCCGAACAACGCCTCCGCGATCTCGGCTATTCCTGGGAGTGGCTCCCCGACGGCTCGCTCCGCGCCACAACGCCCAAACTGCCGGCGGTAAAGACGCTGCCTGACGGCCGCAAGGTCTTCTTCAACCAGCTCATCGCCGCGTTCAAAGGCTGGAAGGACGCCCGCAACGATCCCGCAAAAGCCATTACCTTCGGCGACGGCGCCCCGCTGGACGCCAATGCCGTCCACACCGCCGCCGTGCTGGCCGACGAAATCGCCTTCGACGTCCCCTGGCAAGCGGGCGACGTGGTGCTCGTGGACAACTACCTCGTCATGCACGGCCGCCGCCC
>JAICUM010000622.1 GCA_025935855.1 Pirellulales bacterium
GAGCAGTCCGTCGTTCCCACTCGCCGACGCCGCGCTGGAGCCGCTCGCGACGGCGCTCGCCGCGCGCGATTTCACCACGCTCGCCAACGGCGCCGAATTGCTGCCGCTTGCCGAGAACGACGTGCAAGCCGCCGCCCTCCGCACCTTCCGCGAGCTGCCGCTGGCTGCCGCCGACGTTCAAATCGAGCGACAGGCGCCAGTCACCATCCGCATTTACCGCGAGCGCGAATCCACGACCATCTGCCTGATCAACGAATCGCCTTGGCCGGCCGACGTCGCCCGGCCGCTCCAGTGCGACGGGAATACCGTTTGGCGGCAACTCGGCGCGGAGCCCAATGCGCTTGCCCCAAAATCAACCGCTCCCAACGCCGCCGACGCCACCACTGGCTCGCTTCAGGCGGGACCGCAAACCTGGTCCGCAGCCCTTCCGCCCTACGGGATCCGAGCCCGCCGCTACTCTTCGCCAACGATGAAAGTCGGCGCCTTCACGCCGCAAGTCGCCAAGGAAGCGAAGGCTGACCTCGCCCGCCGTGTTGCGGCGCTGGAAGAACGCATGCCGAATCTCAACGTCGAACGCGCCTACGAGCAACTCAAGAAC
The DNA here is from genome assembly GCA_025935855.1 of Pirellulales bacterium. Taxonomy (GTDB): domain Bacteria; phylum Planctomycetota; class Planctomycetia; order Pirellulales; family Lacipirellulaceae; genus Lacipirellula. Next base: position 599 of record JAICUM010000622.1, read on the forward strand.
CCCAGCTTCGAGCTTGGCGGGGACAATGGCCGACTCCTGGGCTGGCAGCCGCGCGTCGGCAGCGCGGGCTCGGTCGATATTGCCGTCGAGCCTCCGCCCGAAACCGGCGGCCCCGCCCAGCACTGCGCTCATCTCCGCAGCGAAGACGCCCTGGGCGTCGCCGTGCAAAGCCAGCTCTTTCCCATTCCCGCCACGGGACAGCTTTTGATCCGCGCGAAAGTCCGCGCCGACCACGCACAGCCGAACGCCAGGCTTTACGCCTGGGTCGAATACCAGCAGGCAGGCGTCATGCAGCCGGCGAGGCCAACGCTCCTCGGCGCCGCCGAAACCTTCACCAAAGACTGGAAAGAAGTTCAGTTCCCGCTCGACGACTTGCCGATGGCGAGCAACGGGCAAATGCGACTTCAATTTCACTTGGCCGGCGTCGGTGAAGCGTGGGTCGATGACGTTCGGTTATACGATGTCTGCTTTCCAGGGTCGCAGCGCATCGAGCTTGCCAAACGGCTTTACGCCGCGAAGACGGCGCTCGAAGAGGGCCAACTGCTCGACTGCCAGCGCCTGGTAGAAGGCTACTGGCCGCGGCGCCTCGTCGAACAAGTGCCGGCGGCGACAATCGCCTCACGCCCCGCGGAACCCGCGGCCCCCGAGCCTCCCGCCGAAGAAGCCGCACAAAAAGGCCTCGGCGCCCGAGTCCGCGGCATCGTGCCAAAGATCTTGCGGTAGGCCGGCTAGTGCGTGCCATGCCCACGTCTGCGTGGGCATGTGTATCACATTACATGCCCACGCAGACGTGGGCATGGCACCCATCGGAAACCCGGCGCCTGTTCTTGAACAGGCCCCAGCGCTCAAGCCACCTCTGGTTCAAACTCCCCGCGCTCAATCGTCGCGGCGCTCACCGCCGTCCCATGCCCGTGTACCTGCTCAATCACGCGCATCCCGCGCCACGGCCCGCGCCGGTACCGCCACACATACGCCACGCCCAGCCCCCACACCCACACGGTGATAAACGTCCACGCCCCATACACGCCCATCCCCAGCACGAGCACGCCCAGCGCCGTCCCCCCAGCGAGCAAGAGCGACATGCACACGCTCAGCAACATCACGAACCGCGTGTCCCCGGCCCCGCGCAGCACGCTCACGAAAATAATCACCGTCGCGTCGAACAAGTTGTACGCCGCCACGAATCGCATCAGGTGTACCGCAAGCGCGCGTACGTCGTGCGACGTCTCGGCCGCCCCCGCTTCGCCCATGAAGAACCCTTCTAAAAACAGCTGCGGCGCGAGCACAAACAACAGCGAGATCGTCCCCATGTACGTCAGGCACAGCTCCAGCGACGTCCGCGCCGAACGCTCCGCCAAATCCGGCCGATCCTGCCCTAGGTTCTGCCCCACCAGTATCGCCGTCGCCACGCCGAACCCCCATACCGGCATGAACGCCACCTGGCTGATCCGAAACGCCAGGCTCGTTGCCTCCGCTTCCATCAGCCCGAGCATGCCCACCAACAACATGAACACGGCGAATCCGCCGACGTCCAGCAGCATCTGCACGCCACTCGGTCCACCAAAGCGAATCAGCCGCCGCACCAATGGCCAATCGAACTGCCAACGCCCGGTGTCGAACTCCTCCCGAAATCGCCGCCGCGTGAACAGAAAGAAATACGTCCCCAGCCGCCACCACTGCGTGATGACCGTGGACCACGCCGCCCCCGCCACGCCCCACGACTCGACGCCGCCCCACCCCAGCACGAGCACGCACGCCAGGCACAGATTCACCAGCACCGCCAGGGCGTCGACGAGCATCACGACCCACGTCTTGCCGCGTCCGCCGAAAAACGCCTCCAGCGCCTGCGCAGCCAATAGTCCCGGCGCTCCGAAGCACAGCGTTTGGAAGAACTGCACCTCCATCGCTTCCATTGCCGGATCGTGCTTGAACAGGCCGAACAGCGCCGGCGCGAGGATCCGCACGATCGGCATCACGATGGAGAACGCCAGCCCCAGCCACACCCCCTGCCACACCGCCGCCCCAATCTTCCGCGGCTGCCCGTCTCCCAAGAACTGCGCCACAAACGTCCCCACATACGAGCACAGCCCGAACATGAAGCTCATCACCGCGAACCAGATAATGCCGGCCGAATAAGCTGCCGCCATCGCGGTGACCGAGATCTTGTTCATC
>JAICUM010000665.1 GCA_025935855.1 Pirellulales bacterium
CTTCCAAAACTTGTCGTGCTCGGCGCTGGCGACGGTGAAGGCGCGTGCGACTTCCAAGTCCAAGTGCGGCAGCCAGACTTTGATGGGGTCGCCGTTTTCCGGCGTCCACGTGGCCTCGACGCCGGACAGGTCGTAGCCCAAGTCAATGTCCGGTTGCTGCGGCAACGCGGGCGGCTGCTTGCCGGGGGCTTCCGCTTGCGGTCGGGCGCCGGGGAGTGTGATGGAATAGCCGACGGCCGAGCGGTGGGGCGCGGTGGTCAGGATGAGCGTTCGCTCGTCGGGCGTGAGCTGGACGTTTTGCACGTCCACGCCGAACCGCGGGAGGTTCATTTGCCGCTGGACGACGGCGTAACCAGGGCGCAGGGATTCAAAGCGATCGCCGGCCGCGACGAATTCGCCGCCGTCGATCGACGCGCGCGTGGCCAGTCGCGCCAGCGGCTTGGGATCGACGGGGCGGTCGAAGGCGATGCGCACTTCGCGCGGCGACTCGGCCCAGACCAGCGAGGGAATCGCCTCGTTGGCGGCCTTTTCATAGGTCACCTTGTAGAGCTTGCCCATGCCGCTAGGGCCGCTGCCCCAATCCGGTCCGCCGCTGTGGGCAGCGACGACGAGCGATCCGCCGGGCGCCACGCAGGCGTCCACGAGGAGCATGTTCGCCGTGCCGAGCAGTTGGGTCTGACCGATGTAACCTGTCTCCGTGTGCGTGAGCTTCGTGCGCCAAAGTTTGGCGCGTGAGTAGCCGGTGACGAGGGCGTCGTGCTGCCACCACTCAGGGCCGAATGTCGTGCCATCGATCGTCGGGTCGTTGAAGTTCATGCCGCAGGTGCTTTGATGCTGCGGCCGGTAATCGAACACGCTCGGCTCGTCGATGACGTTCGGCAAATGCCGCGGATGCCGCGGCGGGAAGCCGTAATGCCGGCCCTTCTGGATGTGGAGCAGCTCGTCAAAGGGGTTGCCGTTGGGGAGCCAGGTGGCGCCTTCCTGGTCGGTGCAGAACAGATCGCCGTCTTTGTTGAAGCGAAGAGAGACCGGGAAGCGAATGCCGGTGCAGACGGTTTCGCGTGATTTGAAATCCGGCGAGACGTGCATGATCGTGCCGTGCTCGTCGCTGAGCTTGTATTCGGCGACGCCTTTGTCGTTGACCTGGTAGCCGTTGGCGAAATTCCATGTGCCGAGGCCGAAGTAGATTGATTGATCGCGTGGATCGACGTCCACGCCGAGGGCGTCCACCTGGTGAAAGGATTCCTTCCAGCCCTTGGCGACGATGATCTCCTCGTCGGCCTTGTCGTCGCCGTCTTTGTCCACGATGAGCGACAGTTTCGACTTGGAGGGCACGAAGACGCCGCGGCCGAGTTTGTAGCCCGGCGGCGTGAGGGCCATGCCGATGGGGGAGCGGATTTGGCCGTCGTTCTTCCAGAACTCGGTGACGTCCTCTTCCAAGCCGTCGCCGTCCTTGTCGCGGAGCAGGTAGACGTTGCCGTCGTAGGCCAGCGCCACGAGGGCGCCGTCGTCGCGGTACTGGACGTTGTTGATGTTGGTGAGCTGCACGGGCAACTCGCGGACGCTGAAGCCGGGGACGAAAATTTGCAGGGCCGGCGGATTTTTGAGCTGTGCGAGGCGGCGCTCGCCGGGGGTTTCGACTTTCGGCGGGAGTTTGCCGACGCCCCCGTACTTGGCGGCGAGGTAGTCATCGACGGTCTTTCGCTCATCCGCATTTAGCACGCGGTCGTAGACGAGCACTTCGGCGATGTCGCCGTCGAAGTAGGAGCCGACGCCGCCGAAGTCGGCGATGAATCGGGCGCCGACGAACAGTTGGTCAGCCTTCAGAACCCCCGGCTTACGTTCTCGCGAGCCTTCGGCCTGGCCGTCCACGAATAACTGGACGCCGTTGGCGCCGGGCGTGGACGCCAGACAGATTCTATGAAAGTGAGAGAACTCGCTTTTGGCGGTTCGCAAGTTCTGCTGGCCCCCGAATCCGGTTCCTTCGACGTTGATCGCGTCAAACTGATTTGAGGGAGCGTAGCCCAGGTCGATGTTGATGCCGGAGGTGAAATCGTTTTTGTCTTTGGCGTGCGTAGCAAAGAAGCCCCGAAAGCCGCCTTCGTTGGACTGCGGCGCCGCGACAATGAACACAGTGGCGTCATGCAGTTCCAAACCTGGCGCTTCGGCCCTCATAACGGCTCCGCGGCCGTTGAATCGCACGAACGCGGTTTTGTTCCAGAGCCGCAGCCGCGGCCGCATGGCAGTGTCGGGCTGGGCGAAGTCGTGTTTGGCGCCGGAGCCGTCGAGCCATTTGTCCAGCGGCGACATGTCCGCGACCGCCGGCTGAGCGAGCTTTTCTCCGGCGGCAGGCTGAACCGAGGCATCCAGCCAGGCGACGAGGCCGTTTTGAACCGGCAGGTTGGCGTCGGCCCACGGCTCGACTCCGGCCTTTGACGCGGCCGCGTGCAACAGGTATGCACA
>JAICUM010000404.1 GCA_025935855.1 Pirellulales bacterium
CATAATGATGTCGTTTGCCGGGGCGACTACGCGGCGAACGCCGGCGATAATACGGCGGGCTGTTCCTTTCAGAAGACCGGGCAGGACTCGACCGACGACGCGTCAGACGACACATGGTATCAAGGTTCCGAATCACTCGGCTGGCTGTTTCCGCAGCTTAAACCCTATGGGACTTCCGCGTCGTTTGCGTTTCCGCCGCTCACTTCGCAGAGCGGGGTGAATTTCGAGGGATCGGAAATCGAGTTTCGGCAGATTAGCGACGGCACGACCAACACCTATATGGTCGGCGAGAAATACATGGACGCCTCGGAGTATGAGAGCGATGGAACCGTGGATGGCGGCGATAATCATAGTTACTACCAAGGCTTTGATTGGGACACTCATCGGTTCGCGACGGTGAACTGGCCACCGCTGCCGGACACGCCTAAATTTGCGAACTATCAGGGCTTTGGAAGCGCCCATGCGGGCGTCTGGCACGTGGTGCTTTGCGATGGATCGGTGCGAGCGCTTTCCTTCGAGATCGACATCACGACACACCGCCGTCTGGCCAATCGCGGGGATGGAAATTCGATTGGCAATTTCTGATTCCACACTTTTTGGCGCTTTACGAGCGTTGCCTTCAGGCTTTGCACCATCATTTGCCCATGTCGAAAGTTCTGCGTCGGACGGCGCCATTCTTGTTAATCGGTTTCATGGCACTGACAGGGTGCTCCCATTCGCCGGAGGCCGTCCGCGCGCCAAAGGTTGATCCGACTCAGGCGGCAGCCAAAGCGATTGAACTTTATGACAAAGACGGGGATGGCGCGCTGAGCGAAACGGAGTTGGTCAAGTGCCCCGGCATGCGAGGCCATCTCACGATGTACGACAAGAATGGGAACAAGAAGGTAGAGCAGGAGGAGATTGCAGGACGGCTCACGGAGCTGTACAAGCACGGCACGGGGGCGACTCAGATTATTTGCGTCGTGAAATACAAAGGTCGGCCGCTCGCCGACGCTGATGTGGTCCTCGAACCAGAGCCCTATTTAGGCGGGGACGTTCAGGCGGCGCGCGGAACCACCAATGGCTCGGGTTCGGTTGACCTGGGCATTCCGGCGGAGTTTCTGCCAAAGCATTTGGCAAAAATCAAAGCGGTACATTACGGCACGTACAAAGTGCGGATTACGAAACCATCCGCGTCTCTTCCCGCCAAGTACAACACCGACACAGAAATCGGGTACGAAACCGAAGTCGGCAATCCGAATGTTTATTTCGACTTGAAGTAACGGCGGCGGCGGTTGAAAACCGCCATTAGGGTGAGGGCGAGCAGCGCCGCTGAGCTTGGTTCGGGGATGGCGGCGGTTGCGGCGCCGGCTTGCGAGACGCCGAAGCGGAGCTGCCAGACTTCGAGGTCACCGGCGTCGATCACGCCATCGCCGTTGCCGTCGGCGCCGGAGTATTTCGGGACGCTTGTTCCCAGCGTTTGCTGCCAGATGAGCAGGTCCTGGCCGTCCACCGTGTGATCGCCGTTGTAGTCGCCGCGCAGCGGGGTGAGCGGCGGGATGGTCGCAAGGTCCAGGCGGTACATCATTTGGTTGTAGTCGTACACCGGCGTAGGCGTGTTGTTGCCGGAGAAGGAACTTGAATAGGTGCCCTCGAAGTACATGAAGCGGCCGCCGTCCTGGTCGAAGAAGGGGTGGGCCAGGGGATTGTAAAAGGTGTAGTCGCCGGTCGTGCCGCGGTCGTGCGTGGCGATCTTCACCGCGTCGGTCCAGGGCCCTTCGGGCGTCGGCGCCTCGGAGAACCAGACTTCGCCCAGGAAGCTGTCGCCGAAGGCTTCCGTGCCGACGAGCGTCCAGTTGTGGCGGTACTCGTTCCACTGGACCGAGCCGCGGTGGAGCGTGATGTCGCGGCCGGTTTCGTGATCCTTGAGCTGGAAGGGCGAGTCGCTGCGGTTCATCTCGCCGTGCTGGACGAGGTCGTTGACCATGTCGGAGTTGAGCGGATCGGTGTTGGACTTCCAGCCGAAGGCGATGTTGCCCGAGGCGTCCTTCTCCAGCGGCGGATTGCTGCTGTTGAAGCGGGTGTTCGACGCGAGCGGCGAGAAGGCCTGCCACTTCGAGAGATCCATGACGTCCGACAACGTGGCCTTCACGCGGACGTCGGGGTAGTTTTCTCCGAAGTAGATGTAGTTCTGGCCGTCCACGGTTTCGTTGAAGGCATGGCCGCGCGGCACCACCGGGGCGTCGAGCGGATAGGTGACGAACCGCTGAAAGGTTTGCGAGGTGTCGTTGAACAGGGCGAGGCCTTGCTCCAGCACTTCGAAGACGTGGGCCGGGTCGGAATTCATCCGCGAGTAGTGGGCCAGCAGCCGCTGGTTGCCGGCGTCGTCGTTCACGGTGAAGACGCCGTCGAGCCATACCGGGCCGGGATCGGTGAGCGGCATCATCTGTTTGGCCGAGCCGGTGGAATCGACGAAGTAGTTCAGGTTCACGCCGAGCGACGGATCGAGGCCGCCTTGGCCGGGCAGGGCTGAGCGGGCGCCGGAAGTGCGGAAGTTGCCGAAGCCTTGCTCGTAGAGCGTGTCGCCCCAGAACCAGTAGATCTGGCCTTTGTAGATGGCCGTTTGGACCGAGTCTTGGCCTTTGACGTTCGCGTTGTGAAGCGGGTTGGCGATCGGCGCGGGAACGCCGGCTTTCACGCTGTCGCCGTAGATGAGCGGGCCGGTGACGCGGTAGAGGCGCTCGGCCTTGTTGAATCGCTGAAGGGAAATCTGCTGCGTGCCGCCGGCGAGCGGGTTGATCGTGCCGGTCCAGTTGGCGTAGCCGTAGCTCGTGACGCTCGCGCTGAGCGTGTGGTTCAGGAGCGACGGATCGTCGATGGCGATGATGCCGCTTGAGTCGGTGTAGAGCGAGGAGCCGCCGGCGGGCGCGAGCTGGACGAGCGGCACGCCACGGCCGGTGGCGGAGTCAACGACTTGGAATTGAAACGGCGAAGCCGCCGCCTCCACGGCAAGGACGCAAGAGTGGAGTATTAAAGCGGCTCGAAGGGCGGTCATGAGTTCGAGTATACTCGGAATACTGAATTCGAGGCTCGATCGTCAGGCCGACGAAATGCGGTTTTCCGCTAAGTAATTGGCCTCGGTTCGTGACGCCGATGGGACGAATCGGCCGGTAAACTAGACAGATCGTCTTCATCGGCCACGGCCACGCAAGCGAGGTCGCGGCGATTCCACCTCGAATGCTTTCCGAAGGATTTGCGATCGCTCATGAACAGATTTGCCTATTGGCTTCTCGCCGCCAGCACACTAGCGGTGCTGGCGACTCCGGCTTTTGGTTCCAATCTTCCCGCTAGCGTGCAAAAGATCGCGCCGGACGATGGTTTTGCGGGGTTGTTCGGCTCGACACTGGCGCTGGATGGGGACACGCTGGTCGTGGGCGCGCCATGGCATGGCCATCAGGGCAACCGGGGAGCGCTGTATATCTACGAACGCCACGCGGATCAGTGGAGCTATGTCACCGAGCTACAGTCGGCTGATGGCGATCACGTGGGGGAGTTCGGAACATTTGTCGACATCGAGGGCGATACGATCGTCGCCAGCGCGCCCTACCATGAATGGCGAGCGGCGGACGGGACTGTTTCGAGAGGCGCGACCTACATTTTTGAAAAATCGGCCGGGGGCTGGATCCAGACGGCCGAGTTTGGATCGGCAGCGGAGCCCGTTGGAGGATCGGTGGCGATCAGCGGCGATTCGATCATGGCGTCGGGGTCGATGCTGCATGCCTATGAACGCACCGCTGCTGGATGGGTGCAGGTGGCCGAGTTGGCGTCGTCGCTCAATGAGGGGTTTGGCGGAGCAGCCGCCATGGAAGGGAACGTGGCGCTCGTCTCGTCGTCGACGCAGGACGCGCCGGCGGTGAATAGCGGCGTGGTTTATGCCTACGAAAAGGTGGGAAATAGCTGGGCCCAGTCGCAGGTGCTTGAGCCGAGCGACCCAACGTTTCGCGGCATGTTCGGCGAGTCAGTCGCACTGAGCGGAAATATCGCTCTTATTGGGGGATTGTCTGCCGCCGGAGGATCGCCGCGCGGAGTCGCGTACATTTTTGAACGTAGCGACGCCGGTCTGTGGCAGGAAACTGGCAAACTGCAGGCGACTGACGGCGATTCCTTCGGCGGACAGATCGCGCTGTCCGGCGACTGGGCCGCCATGAGCGCGCTTGGCTCGTCGGGCGGGCGCGTTTATCTATTCCATCATCAGGAGGACCTTTGGAATGAGGTCGCCCGATTCGACACGGGCCAATCGTTTTCGAAAGACCAGTTCGGTGCGTCGTTAGCTCTCGACCACGGGACGCTCGGAATCGGCGCCCGACTGGACGACCAGTTCGGGCCGGAGGTGGGAGCCGCCTACTTGTTTCGCGTGCCTGAAGGAAACAGCTTGGGGCTGGCCTGCATGGCAGCGGCATTGCTTACTGTGCGCGCCGCTGCCGGGCGGCGAAGCACGCTAAGCCGGCGAGCGGCAGGGCGGCGATGAGCGAGCTTTCGGGGACGGCCGCGGTGAACTGGACTTCCGAGAGGCCGACGTAGTCATTCGAGCCGCCGTGGTTTGAAAGGATGTTGAACCGCACGAGGCGGGCAGTTTGCAGGATCGCGTCGTTCGTGACCTGCGAAAGATCGAGATCGAAGCCG
>JAICUM010000439.1 GCA_025935855.1 Pirellulales bacterium
CGCATCGCCGCCGGGTCGCTCAAGAACGTCGATTTCCTCGTCTCGCCGGCCGACGGCGCCACGCTTTTGGTGGATGTGAAAGGCCGCCGCTTTCCCAGCGGCAATCGCTCGAAGCAGTACTGGCGGAACTGGACCACCTGGGACGATCTGCACAGCCTCGCGCGATGGCAGGAACAGCTCGGCGGCCGCAGTCTCGCCCTCTTCGGCTTCGTCTTCCACGTCGTCGCCGAGCGCTCCCCCGTTGCGGCGGACCAGCTCTTCGAGCATCGCGGCCGCCTGTACGCCATGCTCGCCGTGCGCGTGGCCGACTACGTCCGTTTCGCCCGTCCGCTGTCGGCCAAATGGCAAACCGTCTCCATGCCGACGGCCCTATTCCGCCAGGCCGCCGTTCCGTTTGACGATCTGCTGCCCAAAACCGGCCCGCCGCACGCCGCGGAGCTGGACCCAATTGCCGCCGCCGCCCTTTGCGACTAGCCTAAAGAAGGCGTTCTCAACCACGCGGAGCAATCAACCCATGGCTTGGGCCATCGTCCTACTGTGCATCATCCTCGGCTCGCTCGGCGCCCTGCGCCCCAGCGGCCGCACGCACGACTTCAAACGCGTCAAAGAAGAAGACGATTAACGCCAAATAGCCCCGACCTAGCCAGGTCGGGGCGAACGCCACAAGGAAGAGAAAATCTCGCCGAGCCAGAATGGCTCGGCTATATAGCCCGGCCATCCTGGCCGGGCGCGGCACTTTACGCAGCCTTCGCCCCCGGCTGCGCAACGCCGCAGAACTCCGCCAGCGCCGCAATCACCGAATCCTGCTCGGCTCGCGTCATCTCCGCATAAATCGGCAGGCTCAGCACTTCCTCGGCCGCCTGCTCGCTGTGCGGCAAGCTGCCTCGCTGGCATCCAAGCTGAGCGAAGCATATTTGCAGGTGCAGCGGAATCGGGTAATACACCGCCGAGCCGATCTTCCGTTCATTGAGCCGCTGCTGCAACTCATCGCGCCGTCCGCCGCTCACGCGGATCGTGAACTGGTTCCACACGCTGTTGCAGCCCTCGGCCACCGGCGGCAGCTTCAGTTGTTTATCGATCCCCAGCCGCGCGAACTGCGCCGCGTACCGCCGCGCGTTCTGCTCGCGGCCCGCCGCCCAGTCATCGAGCCGGCTCATCTTCACGCTCAGGATCGCCGCCTGCATCGAATCTAATCGGCTGTTCAGCCCCACTACCGAATGGTGATACCGCGGGCTCTGCCCATGGTCGCGCAGAATCCGCAGCTTGTCGGCAATCGTCGCGTCGTTAGTCGTCACCAACCCCGCGTCGCCCCAAGCGCCCAGGTTCTTCGTTGGATAAAACGAGAAGCAACCCATGAGCCCCAGGCCGCCCGCCCGGTCGCCGCGATACTCCGCGCCGATCGACTGAGCCGCGTCCTCGATAATCGGCAGCCCGCCCGCCGCGGCGGTCAACTCGTCCATCTGGGCGCACTGCCCGAACAAGTGTACCGGCATCACGGCCTTCGTGGCTCGCGTAATCTTCCGCGCCACGTCCGCCGGGTCGATGTTGAACGTCCCCGGCAGGATGTCCGCGAACACCGGCCGAGCCCCCAGCCGCCACACCGAGCTGGCCGTCGCAAAAAACGTAAAGCTCGGCAGCACCACCTCGTCGCCGGGACCGACCTCCAGCGCCATCAATGCCAACAGCAGCGCGTCGCTCCCTGAAGCGCAGCCGATCGCGTGCTTCACGCCGCAATACGCGGCCATCTGCTCCTCGAACTTCTTGCACGCCGGCCCGTGCACGAACGCCCCCGTGCGGGCGATCTCCGCCACCGCCCGCTCGATCTCCGCGAGGAGCGGAGCGTTCTGGCGATTGACGTCCAACATCGGTACCGGGGCCGGCGATTCTTGGTTGGGATGACTCATGGAAGACCGCTCTCGAAAGGCGTGAATTGGCAGGAAAAACGCCGGCCGCACCGAGCCGGCTCGCGCGGGTCGAGAGGTTACGAACGCCCCCCCGCCCCGTCAATCCCGCGTAGGCTGGGTGCTTGCACCCACCGCTTTCGTACGGTTGGCGTGCTCGGACCTCCCCGCTGCTGTCGCCTGGCCTCGCATCGCGATAAATTAACCGCAGGTCCGCCGCTTAGTCGTCTGCCGTCCCCCCTACTTAGGAACACACCATGCGCCTTTCCTTTCTCTTCGCCGCTTCCCTGCTGCTGATAGCTGCAACCAGCGAGGCCAGCGCCGCCAGCGCCGCCGAGGATCCCAAAGCCAGCGAACCCAAAACCACCGGCAAACCGGTCGTCCTCTTCAACGGCAAAAACCTCGACGGCTGGGACTACCACCTCGCCGACAAATCCGTCCCCATGGACAAAGTCTGGTCGGTGAAAGACGGCATCCTCCACTGCACCGGCAAGCCCGCCGGCTACATCTTCACCAGGCAGCATAACTTCCAGAACTACGTCCTGGACGTCGAGTGGCGCTGGCCCGGCAAAGGCGGCAACAACGGCGTGCTCGTCCATGTCAGTAAGCCAGAAGCCCTCGGCGTCTGGCCCAAGTCGCTCGAAGTCCAGCTCGCCTCGGGCGAAGCCGGCGACTTCTGGATCATCGGCACGAAGATCAACGTCGAAAACGAACAGGCCCGCCGCACCGACCGCCGCTACAAGAACCTCACCGAGGGCAGTGAAAAGAAACTCGGCCAGTGGAACGCCATCCGCATCATCTGCCGCGGCAACGAGGTGATCGTCTACGTCAACGGCGACCTGGTGAACCACGCCACCAACTGCAGCGAACACGCCGGCGCCATCGCCCTGCAATCCGAAGGCACGCCCATCGAGTTCCGCAAAGTCGAGCTGCGGAAACTGGCGAACGAATAAGCAGTCGACTTATTCTATGGCATCAGACGCGGGCGGAATCCTGTCAGGGACGGCAGCCAAATAACGTTCAAAATCTTCACGCCGTCCGGCGGCGGCTTCTTGTCGCAAATATTCCATCGTCTTGACGGCCGCAAGCTTTTCGGCCGCCGCGCTCGCCAAAAACTGGCTCAACGAATAGCCCTCTTGAGCCGCAAGCGCCTCAATGCTTTTGCGCAGCGAATCCGGCAGTTCCACGGTAACAGTGCTCATGTCAGCGTTCGCGCGATCTTGAGAAAATCACTTGGCGAAATTGAGGTCACGCCCACGCGCTCGACTCCGGCGAAATCCGTCGCATTATGAGTAATTATATACTCACATCCGGCCGCTAGCGCAAGTTCAAGGACCATGTCGTCACCGGAATCCGGCAAGTAGGGGCGCCACAGGAAGTGGATCTCCTGCAAATGGCTTTGGTTCGCCAAGTAACGAACAAACCCTGCGGCGTCTTCTGCGGTTAGATTGGGCGTCAAGTTCTCGGCTCGCGTCAACACTTCCATCCATTCGGCATAGAGCGAAACGGATAGGCATGGTTGAAAGATTGGCGAAGGAATGGAACTGACAAGCGCGAAGCTCGCGCCACTGCGGGACCGAAGAGCTGACAACAGAACGTTCGTATCCAGGACGACTCTCATGCAAACGCTATTTGTCCGCGATTGCCTTTTCTAGCGTCTTCAACCGAATCGACTTAAACTCCACCTTCATCGCCGGACCCACGTGGACCTGCAGCGCCACGATCCCCTTCGCCTCGGCGTTCTTCTCGTCCTTGTCGGTCACGTCCACCGTCACTTCGCCGTCCAGCATGTGGATCAGGTGATTGCCGACCGCCCGCACCCCCAGCTTGTGCCACTTCGTGAGGTCCACTTCCTCGAACTTGCCCGGCAGCTTCGAGATCTCCTTCTTGTTGTCCGGCAGCAGCACCACTTTTTGGCCGCGCTCGGCGGCAATGCCCCGGCCTCCCTCGTCGTACAACATGCCGATATAGTTGGCGGCCGGGTGAATGTCGGCCTGATAGCCGATCACCGCGTACTTGCCGTTCTTCGGAAACCGCTGGCTGCGATACTGCACGCCCGAGTTGTTATCGACCTTGCCGTCGGCGCCCGGCGCCATGCGGAACGTCGCCTCCAGCTCAAAGTCCGCCACTTCGCCGCCGGTCCAAATGCAAAACGTGTTGTGCTCCAGCTTCACGCCCTTTGTGTTCCCGGTCAGCAACCCCTCCTGGACCGACCAGATGCGATCGTCCCCCTCCCACCCTTTGAGGTCCTTGCCATTAAACAATTCCTTGTACTTCTCCTCAGCGTGAACCGCCGAGCACAGCAAGCAAATCGACAGAGTGATCAAGAACCGCATGACGTCTCTCCTGGCAAAGGCACAAACTCCGAGTGAGAACTGAGATGCATCATGCCCCGACGCGTGCTCAGTCGCAAGCAGTTCAGGCTGAAAACGCGCCCACCTACGGCAAAAGGCGGCGCGGGAAAGCTAAAGGGTTTCAAAAAAAGAGACTGATGGAAAAACCAAAA
>JAICUM010000073.1 GCA_025935855.1 Pirellulales bacterium
GAATAACTACTGAAATAAGAGTCGCCAGTCGCAAAAGACTCCCGACCCCTCGCTTTGCTCTAAATAGCCGAGCCATGCTGGCTCGCAGATCACGCCGGCCAGGATGGCCGGGCTATGTCGGTCGCCGCCTGCATTGGTAGCAAACCGCATCAAGCGCGGGTACCATTAACGGTCGTATCGGTTGCGCCGCCGCCAGCATTTCGCGGCGGCATTCTTACCAAGCCCCTGCACCTAACCCACCTATCAGGAGGCGACCACCATGTTCTTGTTCTCCGAACCCAACGACCGCTCCCCGCTCGATCGCCGCGGTTTCTTCACTCGATCCACTGCCGGGCTCGCCGCGGCCAGCGCTGCCGCCACGTTGCTCAGCGGCGCGCGTGCCAGCGCTCAGCCCGCCGCGGCGGCAAGCGCCCCCGCGGGGCCTTACACCCTGCCGAAGCTGCCGTACGCCTACGATGCGCTGGAACCTTCGATCGATGCCCGCACGATGGAAATCCATCACGACAAACATCACAAGGGCTACGTTGATAAGCTCAACGCGGCGATCGCCAAACACCCGGAGCTTGGCAAGCAGTCCGTCGAAGATCTGATTCGCAACCTCAATACGATTCCGCAGGACATCCGCACCGCCGTGCAAAACAACGGCGGCGGACACGCCAACCATTCGTTCTTCTGGAAGATCATGGGCCCCAAGGAAGGCGGCAAGCCAAAGGCCGAACTCGCGCAAGCCATCGACAAGGCCTTCGGCAGCTTCGACGCTTTCCAGAAGAAGTTCAACGAAGCCGCCGCCACGCGATTCGGCAGCGGTTGGGCCTGGCTGGTGAACGGCAAGAACGGCCTGGAGGTCGTGAGCACCGCGAACCAGGACAGCCCGCTCTCGATGGGCCAAACGCCAATCATCGGCATCGACGTCTGGGAGCACGCGTACTACTTGAAGTACCAGAACAAGCGGCCCGATTACGTCGCCGCGTGGTGGAACGTCGTGAACTGGGACCAGGCCGCCGAGAACTACAAAGGCGGCCGCCGCGCGGTGAGCATCGAGTAGTCGGCAGCTCGCTAGGCGATCATCGAACCGGGAGGGCGAGGCTCCTGCCGAGCCGAAGCGCACATCGAGCGCACGGCCCGCAGGCAGCCTCGCCCTCTCGCTATTTATTACTCCTTCGCCGCACCGCTTTGAACCGATAAACCACCGGTTCCAGCGCCTCGCCGTCTTCGCTCTCAACATTCTTGTGCGACTGTTAGCCCAAGCTCATACATCCACTCGGCTTTAAGCTACCCCCAGCGTGCAAGTGGATCTGGTACGCCGACTAGGTCGGACGCTGTCCGCTCGCCAGTTGTGCAAAATGCTCGCCGCCCGTTCAGCTCTCTGCTTGGCTTACTTTTCATCTTGAAATTGAGCCAGCTTATAGTGTATATTAGTTCACAGTTCGCGCCGGCAGCGCGAGGGATGATGGGACGTCCGGCGAGACCCATTGCTTCGCCGTTATCTGACCTTAATGACGACTGGTCGTACGCGGCGCGGTCCTCTCGCTGCGGCGATTCACCGGATCACTTTTGGAGTTTTGGACTTTTTTCGAAAAATCCAAAACTCCAAAATCCAAAATGACCGGCCCGATCATTCGAGCCTTGTTTTTCCGAAGAATGAGCGGCGTCCGGCGCGTCGAGAATTTTAGTTTTGATCACAAAAACTGGGGCCCCCCGAAGAACTCCAAAATCCAAAATGCCAAAACCACCAGCAGTTCACGCCGTTGATGATTTCGCGTAAACGCGTCGCCTGGCATCGTGGCGCGAGCGACCGAAACCTTACCTCCGCTTCACGAAACGAGGAATGCACTCGCCGCGATCACGCGAATTCAGCCGGTGACTGGGCTACAATGCGGTGATAATCTAGCCAAGAGCAGACACGCACGAGCAATCAACGAGGATTCGCCTTGAACCGCACTTCATTCTTCTTCGTCGTCGTCACGTCCTTCATTCTTTTTGTCGGACCTGCGACTGGCTCCGCTGCCGAGCCGCAGCTCAAGCTCCAGCCGCACGACCGCATTGCGCTGGTCGGCAATTCGCTCGCCGAGCGCATGCGCCTGTTCGGCAACTTCGAGGCGCTGCTCCACCTGCGTTTTCCCGATTACGAGCTGGCCGTGCGCAACTTCGGCTGGCCCGCGGATGAAGTCGGCCTGCAGCAGCGGCCCAACGACTACACGGCGCTCGACGATCCGCTGGTCGTCTTCGCCCCGAACGTTCTCGTCTGCTTCTTCGGCTACAACGAGTCCTACGCCGGCCCCGAAGGCCTGCCGAAATTCAAAGAAGACCTCGCCGCCTACGTGAAGCACAACCGCGAGCAATTCACGAAGGACGGCCAGCCGCCGCGTGTCGTGCTCGTGTCGCCCATCGCCTATGAACCAACCGGCAAGCCGCTCATGCCGGATGGCGATCGCGAGAATGAGAATCTAAAGCTGTACACGCAAGCGATGCGCGAATTCGCCGCCGCGGAGAAACTACCGTTTGTCGATCTGTGGGCGCCGACCAAAAAGCTCGAGCAGAGTGATTCGAAGACGAAGCTCACCATCAACGGCGTCCACCTCAATGAAAAGGGGGATGAAGTCGTCGCCCAGTTGCTTGACTCGAACCTTTTTGGCCCGGCGAAATCGTCGGCCAATTCGGCACTTCTGGAAAAGCTTAAAGCCGCGGTCGTCGACCTCCAGTGGCATCACCAGCAAGACTACCGCATGATCAACGGCTGGTACGTGTACGGCACGCGCAGCCGGCCGCTGGACACGAACACCTTCCGCCCAGAATATGCCAAGATTCGCAAGATGTGCGCCGAGCGCGACAAGGTGATTTGGGCGCTCTCCCAAGGCAAAGAGCCGCCCAAGCCGAACGACGCCGCGCCCCAACTCGCAGTGCCGCCCACTGCGTTTGGCACGAAGCCCTACTCCGAGCCCAAGGAGCTGCGCTACCTCTCCGCCGCCGAATCCGAAGCCGCGATGAAGCCGGCCAAAGGCTACAAAGTGCAGACGTTCGCCTCCGAGGAAACATTCCCCGAGCTGCGCAAGCCCGTGCAGATGGCCTTCGACAACCGCGGCCGGTTGTGGGTCGCCTGCATGCCTACCTATCCGCAGTGGCGGCCCGGCGATCCCAAGCCCAACGACCGGCTGCTCGTCTTCGAAGACACCGACGCCGACGGCAAAGCCGACAAGTGCACCACCTTCGCCGACGACTTACATGTGCCGGTCGGCTTTGAACTCTGGAACGGCGGCGTGCTGGTCGTCAGCCAGCCGAAGCTGCTATTTCTCAAAGACACCGATGGCGACGGCAAGGCCGACGTCCGCAAGGTCATGCTCGACGGCTTCGCCACCGACGACACGCATCATGCGGTGAGCGCCTTCGAATGGACCCCCGACGGCCGGCTCATCATGATGGAAGGCATCTCGCTGAGTACCACCGTCGAAACGCCGTGGGGCCCCCTGCGCAACAAGAACACCTCCACCGCCTATGCGCTCGACCCGCGCACCTGGCGGCTGACCAAGCTCATGTCGCCGAACCTGGTGAACCCGTGGTGCTTTACGCACAACGACTGGGGTCAGGGCTTCGTCGGCGACGGCACGATGGCCGACCAGCACTGGGCCACGCCGATGGAAGGCGCCCAGTACGATCAGCGCGGCAACAACCGCCAGTTCATCCACTACGAAGGCGGCGTCATGCGGCCGGCCCTCGGCAACGGCTTTCTGTTCAGCCGCCAGTTCCCCGAGTCGGTCCAGGGCAACTTTTTTTACGCCTGCGTGATCAACATGAACGGCATTTTGCAGTTCAAGGTGCGCGACGACGGTTCCGGCTACCACGGCGATCGGATCGAGGACCTCGTCGTTTCGAGCGACCGCAATTTCCGCCCGGGCGATCCGCAAATTGGCCCCGACGGCGCGTTGTATTTCCTCGACTGGCACAACCCGCTCATCGGCCACATGCAGTATTCGCAGCGCGATCCGAACCGCGATCACGTGCATGGCCGTATTTATCGGCTGTACGCCGAAGGCCGACCGGCGCTGAAGCCCGTCACGCAGGCCGGCAAGTCGATTCCGGAATTGCTCGAACAACTGCGCGAATACGAACCCCAAACCGTGTATCGTGTGCAGCGCGAGCTGCGCGACCGGCCGACTGATCAGGTCGTGAGCGCCGTGAAAACCTGGCTCGGGACGCTCAAGGCGGGCGATCCGCACTACGATCACTTGCTGGCCGAGGCCATGTGGACCCTCGCCGGCCATCATCGAGTCGATCGTGATCTGTTCGAGAAGTGGCTGCACGCGAAAACGCCCGACGCCCGCGCCGCCGCGGTTCACACCATTGCCGACATGCGCGAGCACATTCCAAACGCCGCCGAGCTGATCGCTCCCATGATCGACGACCCGCACCCGCGCGTGCGGCTGGAAGCCGTGCGCGGCATCAGCTTTTTCCCGACTCTGCACAGCGTCGAGCTGGCGCTGAAGGTGCTTCAGCATCCGGTGGACGAAGAGCTGAGCTTCACGCTGACCTCGACGCTCGGCGCGCTGCAGCCGGTGTGGAAAAAGGCACAGGATTCAGGCCAGCCGATCGCCGCTGGCGACCCCGTGGCGGCCGCCTATCTGGAGCGCGTCGCCGCCGGCAACGATCGCGGCCGCGAGGCCGTCGCGCTGGTGAAGGCGGTCATCGCCCGCTATCCGGTCGAGCAGATGGGCAGCGCATCGGTCGTGCGACTCATGTCGCTCAAAGGCAACCCGGAAGAAGGGGCCAAGATCTTCAAGCGCACCTGCGCGGCCTGCCACCGCATCGGCAGCGACGGCGCCGATTTCGCGCCGAATTTATCCGACGTCGGCAAGCGGCTGAAACACGCGGAAATCCTTGAATCGATCCTGTTCCCCAACGCCAAGATCGACCCGAAGTTTCGCGCCACGAACATCGTGACGATCGAAGGCAAAGCCTACTCGGGCCTCGTCCTTGGCGAGAACGACAAGGAGCTGACGCTGCTGTTGGGCCAAGGCACGCAGCAGAAGATTGCCAAGGACGATATCGACATCCGGCAGACGGTCGAGGTCTCTAGCATGCCCGACAAGCTCAACGAATCAATGAGCGGCAGCGAATTCATCGGCGTCTTGCAGTTCCTATTTGCCCAGCAAACGACGCCGGCTCCGCCAGCAGCTCCCGCGTCAGGCGGCCAGTAGACGTGATCATGCCTGCGCCGACTTATACTTGAGCTCGAACTGTTGATCTCCGGCGATCTTCAGTTTGTTTGTTGACGGGCTGAAGCTGCGGACCTTGATCGTTTGGCCGTCGGGCAGGAATTCGATCAGCCGCAGGTAGCCTTCGCCGCCCTCGAAGCGGTTCTGGTAATTGGCCATGAGCTGGTGTACGGTGTTGCCGTGGTCGCCGCGGCTTTCGACCTGGCCGGCGCCATCTTCCAGCACGTGGCCGTTGAGGGTGAGCACGAAGCCTGGGAACTTCCGCACCAGTTTGTTCCACAGCTCCTCGCCGTCGTTCGCCCCGCCGGCGAGCTTGCCGTTCGGATAATCGTGCGGGTTCCAGATTTGAGCCTTTCCTTTGCGCGCCCAGTCGTAGCGCGTCTCGTCGAAATAAACATAGGCGTGCGTCACCAGGATCATGCGATGATCCTTGTGCTCGTCGGCGATCTTGTTCGCCCACTCGACCGCCTGATCCCGCGGGCCCCATTCGAGCGCGAGGATGAGATACTTCTGGCCGCCGGCTTCGAATGTGTGATAACTGTTCTCCAGCGTGCCTGCTTCCATCAGGCCGCCGAAGCCGGGCTGCTTGGCGTATTCCTCGGCCGAGAAATACTCGTTCAGCAGCGTGCTGCGGTCTTTCGAGGAACCGTTCTCGCCGTAGTCGTGGTTGCCCGGCGCCAGCGCGTACGACGCCTTGCCGTGCAGCCGCTTCATCGCGTCGCGGGCCACCTCCCATTGGCTGGCGCGGTTGTTGTTCACAATGTCGCCTTCGTGCAGGACGTATTTAATGTTCAGCCGCTCGGCGTTGTCGGCGATCCACTGGGCCTGGTTGTCGAAGTGCTTGTTCAGGTTTTGATGGACCGTGTAAATCTGCGTGTCCGGCAAGGCGACGAGCATGAATGATTTGGGGTCGGAAAGCTCGACGCGATCGCAGGCCTGGAGCGGCTCGGTTTGCTTCGTCCAATCCGTCGGCAGTTTCTTGAGCTCGACTTTGCGGAACTCGACGGGGTGGCTTTCCGACTGCAGGGCAATCCAGCCGCCGGTGAGCATCTTCGGCCAGCCGGCGGCCAAGAGCCGTTGGGCGTCGGCGTCGTTCGGATCGAGCTGCGGCTGGCTGTATTCAAGAACCGTCTTGCCGTTCACACTGTGGCGAATCGTATTGCCGGCGCGGACCTCCACTTCGACCGTCACCCACTCGCCGTCGGTGAAGGTGTCGCTCGTGCTGTTCGTGCAGTGGTCGGTGTGCAGCTTGCCGTTCATGACGACATTTGTGCCGGGGGTGCAGAGATTGGCCGTCGGCCGCTGCGATTTCCCGTCGCCGCCCAGGAGCTGCACTTCGATCGAGGCGGGGTAGCTCTGCCCTTTTTCCATTGTCTCGGGGTCCTGGCAATGCAGCATCAGGCCGCTGTTGCGCAGTGCCCAATCGGGGCCGCCGTCGGCTTGTTTGCCGGTGAACCGATATTCGACGCGCAGGACGTAATCGGTTAGGCGGTCCTTGTAGAACAGGTGGCCGTACTTGCCGTGGAAGGGGCCCTTGTACTTGTCGTAGCGAACCGCGATGGCGCCGTTCTCGACGCGGAAGGTGTCGGCGTAATTGTGGCCGAGGTGGTAGCCGCGGACTTTGGGCGTCCAGCCTGCGAGGTCCTTGCCGTTGAAGAGCTGAATCCACGGGCCGTCATCCTTGGCGGACTTGGCTGATTTGGCCGGCTTGGCGAGAGCCTGCTGGGCGAGCAGGCCGAGGCTTGGCATGAGCGTGGTCGTGGCTAGGAATTCGCGGCGGTCCATGGCGAGCCTTCGGTTGGCTGTCGGGAGCTGCTATCTTACTTCGTGCGAAGCCCTGTGGGAGCGCGAGGGCTTTCGCCAAGCCTTTTGCCTTCTCGCTGGCGCGAGATGGCGCCTCTCGCGGAGCGAGAGGCCTACACTTGATCGCCGGCTAGCCAGCCGGTGCTGAAGGCGCTTTGGAAGTTGTAGCCGCCGATGGGGCCGTCGAGGTCGAGGACTTCCCCGGCAAAGTACAGGCCCGGCGCGAGTTTGCTCTGCATCGTGCGGGAATCGACTTCGTCGAGCGAGACGCCGCCGGCGGTAACCTCGGCTTTTTTGAAGCCGAGCGTGCCGCTGAGGGCGATCCGCGTGCGTTTGAGCTTGTCGATGAGGGCGGTTCGTTCGTTGCGTGAAAGCTCGGCGGCGCGGCGTTCGACAGGGATTTTCGCGAGCCGCAGCAGCGTTTCCGCCAGGCGGTGCGGAATCAACTCGGCAATGAGGTTCGAAACGCCTCGCTTGCCTGATTCAGTCGCCGCGTTTGCGAGCCGTTCGGCGAGTTGGGCGTCCGTCACATTCGGCGTGAAATCGCAGATGAGCTGCCAGCCGGCGTGAGGGCGGGCGGTGATTTCACGGCTGATGTCCATTGGCGCGGGGCCTGACAACCCAAAGTGAGTGAATAAGAAGGACCCGCGCCTCGAGGCAATTGGCTGGCTGCCTGCGCCGCTCTCGACGAGGTGAATGCTCACGTCCGGCAGCGTTACGCCGCGCAGGTCATGCACCCATTTTTCATTCGAGGTGAGCGGCGTGAGGGCTGGCCGAGGCGGAATGATTTTGTGGCCGAATGATTTCGCCCAGGCATAGCCGTCGCCGGTCGTGCCGCTGCCGGGATAGGATTGGCCGCCGACGGTGACGATGATTTTGGACGCCTCAATTCCGTCTTGATCCGTGCGGATGGCGAAGCCATTCTCGCGGCGTTCCATGCCGCGGACTGGCGAATTCAGTCTAATTTCGGCGCCGCTACGAGCGAGCATTCGCTGCAGCGCCAATAGGACGTCGAGGGCTTTATTGCTCGCAGGGAACACTTTGCCGGTTTCTTCAATCTTCGTTTTGACGCCTTCGGCTTCGAACATGGCGACCAGCTCGTCGGGTCCCAAGGCCGCCAGTGCCGAATGGAGGAACGGGCCATTTTCGCCGAAGGCTTCGACGATGCCGCGGCGGTCGGTCGCGTGGGTAAGGTTACAGCGCGTGCCGCCGGACATGAGGATTTTCACGCCGGGCTTGCGGTTCTTTTCCAAGAGCAGCGTGCGGCGGCCGCGCTCGGCGGCGCGCGTGGCGGCGAGCAGTCCGGCGGCGCCGGCGCCGATGACGACCACTTCGTAGAACTCGGCCATGCCGGTCAGTTTACCGGCCGGAGACGCCGCGTGATGCAGCAGGCGGCACTCGCGGACAGGGCCAAGCAGACCGCCGCCGGCTCGGGCACGGCGGCTGCGGCAGTGGTCACGGTTCCCAGCCCACGTTGCCAGGCCAGGAAATCGGCGCCCGTCATGCCGTCGCCGAAGGTGGACTTGAATTTCGCCAGGTCAGCGGCGTTCACCGCATAGTCGTTGTTGAAGTCGCCCGGCGGCGGCGCCAGGCTGCCGTTGGGATTTTGGGACACCATGTCGAGATAAATGGTCGAATTGCCGGCGCCCTTGAACAGGATCGAATCGATGGTGACCGTCGGGATGCTGATCTGGCCGTCGCCCTGGAAAAAGCTGTCCCACTGGGCGGAGTCCTGGAACGCCCACTCATAGAGATGCCATTGGCCGTCGGCGATGACGTTCTTGGCCGTGCCGGCTTCGATTACGGAGTTGTCCGCGGCGTCGTCGATCATGATCTGAGCGGTCACGCCCCCATCGCTCGTCTTCAGCCAAAAGCCGATGTTGCCGGTCGCCGACAGTCCCAGATTGGTCGAGGGATTCGCCGGCGGATTGCCGATGCCGGACAGGAATCGCAACGTCCAGTCGGAACCGTTCACACTCAGCTTCTCCGAACCTGCGCCTTCGTAGGCTTGCGTCGTCACCTGGTCGGCGGTGATGGAGGTGATGTTGCGGTTGGTGCCCGAATAGGTCGGAACCGTGCCGAAATAGCCTTCGTCCGCGTTGAAGTCGGAGATTCTGACGATGTGCGAGCCGGTCGTGGCGCCCTTGCCGATGCGGAGCGACTGCAATGCGGAAAGGGTTCCGTTGTACAAATCTCGATCCACATTGCCGCCAATGCCGGCCACCGTGCCGGCGTCGGTCCATTGCCAGAACTCCCACGGACCCCAAGCGGGCGTGTCGCTGGCGGTGGGCGGATTGGCCGTGCCGCTGGACTTCCAGGAAGCCAGCCACAGGTCGTGCTGGCTGGCGACACTGGAGGTGTAGTAGTTATTTGCCGGCGACTGGCTGGTGTAGATGATCGGCCGCACGCCGAGGGAGTTGTAGATCGTGTTGGAAAACGACTGCACCCAGTTGGATAGAAAGGTCTTATTCAGCAGGCCGTTGGCGGAGAGGTTGTTGAATCCTTCGACGTCGGCCACGGGCGGCAAATAGAGCCCGGCGTCGTAGTACGGCTTGATCACGGCCAGAAAATGGCTGGCCTGCTTGATGGGATCCTGGGAGTTCGTCGGATCGAGGTCGAAATCGGTGAAGTGGTACGGTCCGACGAGGACGCCGGCCCTGGTGGCGTCGCGGATGTTGGTGGAGAAGGTGGGGTCAACGTATGAGTAGCCTTGCGTCGCCTTCATGAAGGCGAACTTCGTGCCGGAGTTAAAGACGCTGGTCCAGTCGATGGTTCCCTGATAGTGGGAGACGTCGACGCCGTTGATGTATCCTTGGGCGCGTGCAGGAGACGCGGAAAAGGAGATGGCTGTGAGTGCGACCAGTGCGATAGACAGCTTAGGACGGGCGATGCTCATTTCGAATTGAACTCTGTCTCCGAGAGAACCCGGCTGGGGTTGGACGATTGTTGCGGCGGATTTTTCCGTTTTTTCGCGTTTTTTCCTGGTCCGTGAAAAAGTCGCTGGCAGGAAAAAACCTCGGGCATTGGAAGGGCGGGAGCGTGATATTTCTCGGGGTTTTTGTCGTTCTTGGGTGGCCACCGCGCGGTTGTTTTTTCCGCGGAGGCTGTTTTGGAAACGGGAAAAAACGGATTTTGGCGCCGCAGGGCTATCTGCAACGCAGCGCGTCGGCCTTGGGAGGCCTCGGGCGCATGGCACCAGAGCGGCGGCCCCCTTCGGCCTATTATCCCACATAAGGCTGGGCGAGGCGAGGTTTGATTTAGCCGCCCCTTGGATGGGGGATTGAGTGGCTTAATGTTCAGAAGCCAATCGAATGGGGCGGTCGTTGGGTGAGCGGCTAAACCGGATATCTTTGGCCGATTTAGTCCAAGCGGCTTCGGTCTGCTAGAGGCGCGAGGTGAGGTGGGCGCCGAGCCAGGTGAAGAGGGTGATAAGGCCGATAGCAGCGAGTGCGACGAGGAAGAGGCCGAAGGCCAGAGCGGCGAAATCGCGGAGGCTCCAGCCAATGTCGGCGGGCGGGGCGTCGGGTTCGCGGCGTTCGAACCAGTTGAGGTGCACCTCGGAGTCTTCGGTGAAGAGGTAGTCGAGCTCGACGGGAATCGCGTCGGCGCGATCGTGCAGCCCCGGCGTGGCGAACGCGGCCTTGAGCAATTCGACGCCGAAGCGGAGGTAGCCGGCCTCGTTGGCGACCATCGAGCACTCGTCGGGCCCGCCGCCGTAGAGATTGATCATGACGCGCGCGTGTTCCTTGGGGACGGCGGCGTCGATCTCGGCGACGAGGGCGTGGAGGCGGGGGCGATCCATTTGGGGAGTTCGGAATGCGGAATTCGGAATGGCGCGGTGGCCGCGTGAAGTCGGTGGGGCCGCGGCGGAGTGGGCGCAGCCGAGCGCTCCGCGAGGCGAGGAACTGGCGGGCGGTTGGCGGGATAAGGAAGCGAGGAGGTCGGTATTCAAATATAGGTTACGTGGGGAAGCGGGCCGACTTTCCGCCGAAAAAACGTCGGCAATCTCACGATCGGCGGTCCCTTTCCGGCGATTCCTACAGCGCGGACTTGAATCGGCGGCGGCGGCGTTTGCTTTGGGCTGGGGCGGCTTGCGGTTTGTTGGCGGGTTTTTGTTGGGCGGTTGCGGCACTTGGCGTTGCAGACGCTGGGCCTTGCGTTGTTCGGGCTGGCTTTTTTGTGCTGGGGCGTTGGCGTGGTTTTTGTTTTGGCTGGGCGGTGGGGGTGGTGGCTTTGTTCGTGGCGCTACCGCGGGCTGTAAGCCCACGGCTCGATGTGCGCCGGGCGCGGGTTTGTTCGGGGCGAGTGCGTGATTGGGGCGCGGGCTGGGCGGGCTCGGCGGCGGTGAGCTGCTCGTGGCCTGCGCCGACTTCGATGCGGCGGCGGGTGAGGCGTTCGATGCCGCGGAGGTGTTTCACTTCGTCGGTGGAGCAGAACGACACGGCGACGCCGGCGGCACCCGCGCGGCCGGTGCGGCCGATGCGGTGGACGTACGTTTCGGGCGCCTCGGGCAGGTCGAAGTTCACGACGTGCGTGATGTCTTTGACGTCGAGGCCACGGGCGGCGATGTCGGTGGCGATGAGCACCGGCGGACGATTGGACTTGAACTGCTGGAGCGTGCGCTCGCGCTGGTTCTGGCTTTTATTGCCGTGGATGGCGGCGGCGTGGATCTTGCTCTTCAAGAGGTGCTTGACGATCTTGTCGGCGCCGTGCTTGGTGCGGGCGAAAACGAGCGTGCGGCCGGCGGCGGTTGTCTCCAGCCAGGCCTGTAGCAGGCGGCCCTTGGACGCTTTTTCGACAAAGTAGACGGATTGATCCACTTTAGCGGCCGGCTCGCCGACGGCGGCGATTTGGAGGCTGACCGGTTTGGCGAGCCACTCCTGAGCGAGCTTGCGGATCGGCTCGGGCATCGTGGCCGAGAACATCAGCGTTTGCCGTTGCTTCGGCACGCGGGCGATGATGCGGCGGAGGTCGGGGAGGAAGCCCATGTCGAGCATCTGGTCGGCTTCGTCGAGGATGAGGACCTCGACGCGAGCGAGGTCGACGTGCCGCTGGTTCATCAGGTCGAGCAGGCGGCCGGGCGTGGCGATGAGGATATCGACGCCGTGCTGGAGGGCTTTGACCTGCGGCCCCTGGGAGACGCCGCCGTAGATGACGGCGTGGCGGAGGGCGGTGAACTGGCCGTAGGCGGCGAAGCTGGCGGCGATTTGCGAGGCGAGCTCGCGCGTGGGGGCGAGGACGAGGCAGCGCGTTTTGCGACGGGCGGCGGGGTTGCTGCTGGGGCGGTGGCGGTCGCGCTTCTGGCTTTTATCTCCTGCGGGGAGAGGGTGGGCGAGGACCGGCGCGCTGGACGCCGCGTTTTGTTCTCGGCGGTCGGGAATCCCTCCCCGAGCCCCTCCCTTCGAGGGAGGGGGATTTCCGGCGGCGCCTTGCGAATGCTGTACGGAGGCGAGGAGGCGCTGGAGCGTCGGTAGTGCGAAGGCGGCGGTTTTGCCGGTGCCGGTTTGGGCGCAGCCGACGACGTCGCGGCCGGCGAGGATCGGAGGGATGGCGTCGGCCTGGATGGGGGTGGCGAGCTCGTAGCCTTTGGCCTCGACGGCTCGCAGCAGTGGGGGGGCGAGGTCTAATGTTTCGAATTTCATCTTCTTTCCAATGTGGATTGTTTGCGTCCGCTGGGAGCGAACGTGGCGTTCGGCGCGGTTTGTGCGCGGAGCTTGTGTGGTTGTGGGTGGCACTGCTGGCTCGACCAGCAGTGGGCGCTTGGTACACGCTGCGCACTGCTGGGCAAAGCCAGCAGTGGCACGCGATGATCGCCGGCGAACGTGTGGTTGGCCTGTCCTGTCGGCCGGTTTCTGTGAAACCGGCGACGCGAGTCTCGGAGAGACTCGGCTACAGTAGGGCGTTGCCGCGAGGGGCAAGAAAATCAGTCGCGTTCGAGAGGCCGGGAGGCCGCGGGCGGCTTGGATCCTGCATTTCACAGGAAAGCGGCCAAAACTTGCGGCAGCGCGACAATCGAGGGTTGAATGATCCGGCGGTATGATGGCCGTTCAAGTGGAACAGCCGGCCGGTCTCGCACCTTGGGGTACGGTGCAAGGATAGCACGCAACCGACGCAGGTCAACAGCACATTTGCCGTGCGTTCTGTCGCCAGCCATGCGAGTCGCATTTTTCGCGACAGAA
>JAICUM010000163.1 GCA_025935855.1 Pirellulales bacterium
TCGATGGAGGGGGTGGACGACGCGACGGTCGACGAAACGACCGCGATGATGCAGCGGCAAGTGACCCACTTGGTGCAGTTGGTGGACGATTTGCTGGATGTGTCTCGAATCGTCACGGGGAAGATTTCGCTGCGGAAAGAGCCGATTGAGATTTCGCAGGTGATTCGCGCGGCGGCGGAAGAGGTTCAGCCGGTGTTGGACGCGCGCGGGCACGAACTGATGGTGAGCATGCCGCAGAAAACCATTGTGGTGGACGCGGACGTCGTGCGGCTGACGCAGGTGCTGACGAACCTGCTGACCAACGCGGCGAAGTACACGCCGACGCCGTCGCAGATTTGGCTGACGGTGGAACGAGACGACGGACACGTTGTCATCCACGTGCGCGATCCGGGCGTGGGCATTTCCGCGGAGCTGCTGCCGGACGTCTTCAACTTGTTCGTGCAGGCGGACACGTCGCTCGCGCGGTCCGAGGGTGGGCTGGGCATTGGACTGACGCTGACGAAGCGGCTGGTGGAACTGCACGGCGGAACGATTCGGGCTGCCAGCGAGGGGGCGAATCGGGGCAGCGAGTTCACCGTGTCGCTGCCGACTTCCACGCATGCGGCGGCGGCGCGGCATGAGCATGGCGGGCAGGAGGCGGCGCGGACGAAGCGGCGAGTGCTGGTTGTGGATGACAACGTGGACGCGGCCATCACGGTGGCGTCGCTGCTGAAGGCATGGGGGCACGACGTACACATCGTGTACAACGGGCCGGCGGCGATTGACGCGGCGCGGACCTACCGGCCGGAGATCGTGCTGTTGGACATCGGCCTGCCGGGGATGAGCGGGTACGAGGTGGCGCGGACGCTGCGCAGCGATCCGCTGCATCAGGGAGTGCTCATCACGGCGCTCACGGGCTACGGACAGGCGGAAGATCGGGCGCGGTCGCACGCGGCGGGGTTTGACTATCATCTGACGAAGCCTCCCGATATGAACGTGTTGGAGAAGCTGGTGAAGTCGCCGGAGTCGTTCGTGGCGGGGTGAGGGGCGGCGCTGGCAGCACTTCTTTTCGCGGCGACTAAAAGTCGCCGTTACGGGGCTGCAAGCCTTTCGGTACGGGCGCGCGGTTTGCCGCGCTGAGCGTGATTCTTTCGCGCGCGCAAGTGACGGCGCTTCACTACTCGGGGAGACGAGCGGCGGCGCTGCGCGCGGTGGACTCTGGCTAGACACGCCCCGGGAAAAAAGGAGTGTTTTATGGCGAAGTCATGGGGACGAGGTTGGTTGTGGGTCGCGGCGCTGGTGCTAGCGGCGGGAGTTCCGGCGGTGGCACAGGAATCGCGGAGCGACGGCGACTCGCGGTCGGCGGGCGCTCAGTCGGATACATCGGCGACCAACTCGAGCGACACGCAGTCGTCGAACAGGTCGGGCGATCAACAGAGCGCGCGGTCACAAGAGAAAAAGGATCAATCGAGCGGACAA
The DNA here is from genome assembly GCA_025935855.1 of Pirellulales bacterium. GTDB lineage: Bacteria > Planctomycetota > Planctomycetia > Pirellulales > Lacipirellulaceae > Lacipirellula. The sequence goes on from JAICUM010000163.1 coordinate 1,459, forward strand.
CAGGGGCAAAGCCGGCAGGAGAATCGACAGTCGCGGCGGCAAAATGAGCAAGGTCGATTGTCGAATCGTCAGCCGGCGATCGGCGTGACGGTGATTGAGCGGGAAGGCAATGGCGTGCGCGTCATGGCCGTCTCGCCGCAAAGCCCGGCGGCTCAAGCGGGGATCCGCGCCGGGGATACGATTCTGGAAGTTGACGGCCGCAGCGTTGAATCGCCGCAGCAGTTGGCGAAGATGATCCGCGACAACACGCAGCCAGGCGAGACGGCGGATTTTGCCGTGATTCGTGGTGGCCGTGAGATCACGGTTCCAGTGCGCGTGGCGACGCGCGAGCAGGTGCTGTCGCCGGAGCAGCGGCGCGGCGAAGGGTTCATCGGCCGCGAACCGCGCGAGTCGGGCGGGCAGTATTCGCAGCAGAATCGCCAAGGCCAGCGCAGTCAGGGCGGCCAGCAATACGGCCAGCAAGGTCAGTACAGCCAAAGTGGACAGCAAGGTCAACAATACGGCCAGTATGGGCAGAGCCAGAATCGGCAGCAGGGCCAGCCGTGGCAGCAAGGGCAGTATTCGCAGCAGCGGTACGGCCAACAAGCGCAATGGGACCAGCAACGCGGCCAGACCGGCTGGCAACAGGGCCAGTACGGCCAGCCGTGGCAGCAAGGGCAGTACACACAAAGCCAGCAGCCGTATGGACAGCAGAGCGGGCAATTCCGCGGCAGCTATAACCCGTCTGACCAAGGCGAGTCGAATGGCCAGTACCAGCAATCCGGCGGACAAAGCATTCGGGCGCAAGCGGCCGAGCAGGTTGCCGACCGGCTTGAGATGCTGGAAGGGCGGTTCCTACGGCTTGAGCAGTTGACGCAGCGGCTGGAGCAAGCGGTGCGGCAGCAAGCTGAGCAATCGAACTCCGCGTCGAAGGCGAGTTATGAAGAGGAGAATTCTTCGCCGCCGTCGAGCAGTTCGAACGATCAGTCGGACGAGAGTTCGTCGCAATCGTCGAGTGAGAATCGGTAGTATCGCTAAGCCGTCCGCCACAGCGGATCGTCGACAAGCGGCAGTGAATGGGAGCGCGGCGGGATTTGAAATACCGCCGGGCTCCTTTTTTATTTTTCTGGCCGCTTTATCTGCGGCTTGGCTTCGGGCTGCTCGGCGAGCATCGCGCGAAGCTTCGCGACGACGGCCGGTTTGTCGGCCGCGAGATTCTTGGTTTCGCCGGGGTCGTCTTGATAATCGTAGAGCTCCAAGTCGGCGGTGCTCGCGGGGGCGCCGGGTTCTTTCCATTCGACGAGGCGATAGCGCTCGGTGCGGATGGCGCGGCCGAGGCGTTTGCCGCGCGGATAGACGTGGGTGATGAAGGGTCGGCCGGCGGCCTCTGGTTGCTTCAGAATCTTCGTGAAGCTTGAACCGTCGAGATTCGCAGGCGCCGAGACGCCGGCGAGCTCGCAGAACGTTGGATAGATATCCACCGATTCGACGAGCGAATTCGTTGATGAGCCTTCGTGCGTCATGCCGGGGGCGACGACGATGAGCGGGATGTGGGCGGCCTGTTCGTAGTTGGTGTGCTTGGACCACATGCCGTGGTCGCCGAGATGCCAGCCGTGGTCGCCCCACAGGACGACGACCGTATTCTTGGCAAGACCGGCGGCGTCGAAGGCGTCGAGCACTCGGCCAAGCTGGGCGTCCATATAGCTCGCGGCGGCGTAGTAGCCGTGGATCAGGTGACGCTGCAATTCATCAGGCAGGTCGCCTTTGACGGGGATGGGTTTGTATTGGCGGAGCTCGCCCCAATCGGTCGGCGCGTAGGGCGGAGCGCCGGCGGGCGGCTGGCGGAAATCGGCGAGCTTGAATTGCGACGGGTCGTAGAGGTCCCAATATTTTTTTGGCGCGGTGAAGGGGAGGTGGGGTTTCACAAAGCCGAGGGCGATGAAGAACGGCTGGTTGGGATGCTGAGCGGCGGCTTGCAGGCGGCGGACCGCTTCTTCGGCCATGAGACCATCGGGATAGGCGTCGTCGGGAAGATCGGCGTCTTCGGCGACGGCGCCTCTCGGGAGATGGTAGGCCCGACCGCTGGCCTGGTTCTTGAAGCGGGCTTCCTCGCGGGTGAGGCCCTCTGGCGCGCGGCTTTCCTTGAGGGCGTAGTACACGATGTCGGACCTGACGTTCGGAACGCTCCACGAGGCGGCGTCTTCGTGATTGCCGTGGCCGAAGTGGAAGATTTTCCCCAGGCTTTCGGTGCGGTAGCCGGCGTTTTTGAACGCTTGCGGAAGCGTGACAGCGTCCGGCACGGCGACACGGAAGTTCGTGCCAAGGTCGTAGATGCCGAGCGTTTGCGGGCGCAAGCCGGTGAGCAGCGAGTTGCGCGAGGCGGCGCAAATAGCTTCGTTGCAGTAAGCGTGATCGAAGCGGAGGCCGCGGGCGGCGAGGCGATCGATGTTCGGCGTTTTGGCGAGCTGGTCGCCGTAGCAGCCGATGTTCGGCTTGAGGTCGTCGACGCAAATGAAGAGGACGTTGGGCTTGTCGGCGGCGCGGGCGGCGGCGGTGAGGAGGAAGAGGGCGAGGAGTGTGCGCATCAGGGCATCGGTATTGTAGGAGGAGGTGAGAACCGCGGATTGCACGGATTTCGCGGATAGTGGTTGAGATAAAAACCTAACGGTTTTTATCCGTGCGATCAGTGAAATCCGCGGTTTTGTTTATGAAGTGAGGGTGGCCGCGAGGGTGATGTCGGCGCCGGCGAGGACTTTGGAGACGGGGCAGTTCTTCTTGGCTTGCTCGGCGATTTCCTGGAACTTGGCGTTGTCGAGGTTGGGGACCGTGGCCTTCGTTTCGAGGTGGATGTTGGGGATGCGGAAGCCGGCGTCGGTTTTTTCGAGGCCGACTTTGGCCGTGGTTTCAACCCGGGTCGGGGGCGTGCCGGCTTTGGTGAGGGCGCCGGAGAGAGCCATCGAGTAGCAGCCGGCGTGAGCGGCGGCGATGAGCTCTTCGGGGTTGGTGCCCTTGCCGTCCTCGAAGCGGGACTTGAAGGAGTAGGGTCCTTCCCAGGCGCCGCTGCCGATTTTCATCGTGCCGTGGCCTTGCATGATGTCGCCTTCCCAGACGGCGGTGGAGGAACGTGCGGGCATAGGGCTCTCCTTAAAGTAAGTGGCAAGGTGACGGATGGAATTGCGGAGGTTAGTTGGCGTCCGAATCGTATTTTGGCGAATTCATCGCTGGACGACTAGTTGGCGCCGCGCCGCGGCGGTAGATATGGGACCGGGACTTGCCTGCGCGGCGATGGTGTGGGCAGACTTTTTGGAGCTGAAAGGCGTTGAGCGATGGGGTTTTTTCGACGAACTGCGTGCGGAATCGTGTTCGCCTCTGGCGCCGCCATTGTGTCGTGGCACGCTGCGAATTCATACGCCGCGGACGGGGCGGCCCATGCTGCGTTCAAACCCGCGCCCCAAGTGACGGTGAAAGTCGTAGAACGTGGTGAATCATCGGCAGGACCGGAAGAATGCCGCGGGGTGATTGTGGGGCCTGGAAAGAATCAGCCGGAGGCGTTTCTCGGCTATGCGGGATTTGTGGGGTGGGAGTCGCCGATTCGGTTGGCGAACGGGGATTGGCTGGTCGGGTTCAACGCGGGTTATTGGCATGCATCGGCGCCGACGCCGCTCCAGTATCCCGCGGCGCGGCTGGAAGAGTACAAGCAGATGGGGCTGCCGACGAACATCGAGGCGCCAACGGGCGGGCGCGCGATGATCGTCCGGTCCACGGACCGAGGAAAGACGTGGAGCAAGCCGGCGACGCTCGTCGATACGCCGGCGGACGACCGGCATCCGGCATTTGTGCAGCTCGGCGATGGAACGCTTGTGTGTTCGTACTTCACCTACACGGGGCGCGATGCGGCCAAGGACTATCAGGAGGAATCAGACACGCGCGTGTACACGATACGTTCGCATGACAATGGCCGGTCGTGGGATAAGCCGCAGCGCGTCATGACGCCGTTTTTGTACGACGAAACGGATGGGCCGCTGGTGAAACTGAAGGAAGGTTCAGTACTGATGGCGATCAACGGACGCGACAAGGCGGGGCCGCCGGATGTGGCGGCCGTGCTGCGCTCGAACGACGCTGGTGAGCATTGGGAATTGCTTTCATCGGTGAAGGGCGAACACGACCTGGTCGAGGTGGGACTGACAGTGTTGCCTGACGGCCGGTGGGTAATGATGACGCGGCCGGAGGGCGACATCATGTGGTCGAGCGATCAAGGAAAGACGTGGACCAAGCCGGTAAGCTTTGGCATGCGGATGTATGCGGTCAGCTTGTATGTGCTAGGCGATGGCACACTCGTGTGCCTGCATGGCAGCTATGGCGCGGGCGGCCTCCGGGTGATTTTTAGTACAGACGGCGGTGAAACTTGGATCGCGCCGGCCAAGGATCACGGATTTTTGGTGGACAACTCGTACGGGTATGGAAAAGCGATGATACTGCCGGATGGTTCGCTGTACGTTGTTTATTTGGCGACTGGCGGACATCGGGCGGAGGATGCGAAGAGCAACGCCGAATGGTGCATTCGGTTCAAAGTACGTGAGGACCATTCAGGAATCGAGCTGTTGAAGGCGCCGAACCGGTAGAATTTGTTAGGCGCGAGTTTGAATTGGAAAGTGGATGGCGGCATTCGATTTGCTTGGGGGGCTAGGCGGGTAAATGGGTAAAAGCCGTGGTTTTTTCTTGCGGAGGCGACCATGCAAGTCAGCGTGTTGACGGATAACCATATTCGTGGCAGCGAGGAATTGAGCACTCGCGTGAAGGGATTGGTGGAAGATGCGCTCGCTCGGTTCGGCGAGCGCGTGACATGGGTTGAGGTGCATCTGGGCGATGAGAACAGCGTGAAGCGGGGCGGCCAGTGGTGCGGGTTGAACGTGAAGCTGGCGGGACTTGAGACGTTTAACGTCAGCTCCGGCAGCGGCGACCTGGATCAGTCGATCGACGACGCGCTGGACAAGCTGGTCAAGGTGATTGACCGGACGATCGGCAAGCGCGAGGATGCGACCAAGAATGCGCCCATGAGCGGAGAGCCGGGGCTTTGAGTCGGCGCGATCGGCGTCGCCCGAAAAACGAGGCTAGACCGCACGCGATGGTGACAGCTAGTCGAGCTTGTCCGCCGCGGAGCACCGGTTCAGGAACGAAAAACACGTTTGCTTGAAGATTGGTAATGCCCGAGTTTCGGCGAATGATGTCGCTGAGTCGTGTTGCGTTGATTGTTGCGACCTCCGCAGCGGTTAAGTCGGGATCGTTCTGATACCAGAATCGATCGCCATCGCGAAGCCGGTCGAATTGCAGGCGATAGGCGGCGGCCACGAGGGGGCCGATGCTGGCTCCGGGCAGATGGTCCTCGGCCAGGGCGCCGACAAGCGGGTCAATGGAATTGACATTCGCGTAAACGCTGGCCAGCGCTTGTTGCACGACAGGATCAGAGGAGATTTCGGCGAAAGATTGGACCTGCGGCAGCCCATAGGCGGCGCGCATCGTGTTGTAATCTGGAAGCCCATGATCGCGAGCGCGCTGAATGTCGAACGCGTCGAGCAGCGCGATGCGCATAGCGTCCACCAGGCCGAGGTCGGTCTCTTCCTGGCGTTCGACCGAGAGGCCTTTGAGGAAGAGATCAAGCGCGTGGGAGGTGGTGAGCTGCGAGGGATCTTCGATGCCTTGCTCGACGGGAAGCGGTCCTTCCGGCGCGGGCGATCCGTCGTTTTCGATGCGAAGAAAGTTCGCGGTGAGCATCGAGTGGCCAACCCGCAGAAACACGGCGGCAACTTCATTGACTGCCGAGGGATTCACTTCTGGATCGTAGTGCCCCGTTGTGGAGGGCGCATACGAGCCCATGAGCACTGGAAGGAATTCATGGTAGGTGATGGACTGGAGTTCGGCGCCGACCAGTTTTCGGGCATGCTGGTAAAGGTCCTCGGCCGTCCACGTGGGGTTGGCTGGGGCTAGTTCATCGACGAGGCGATTGTGCTCCCGCATGAATAGGGTTTGCATGGCGGTGAGCGCGATGTTGTCATTCACGCGGCCGTCGCCGGCGACGAAATCCGTGGCTGGCGAAGGGCCGAAGGCGTTGCGGGGCAGAAGGTTCTCCCCGTCGCCGTTGATGTCGTCGCTGGTGCGGAGCTTGGCGCCTGGATGGGCGGGGCCGCCGCGTAGGACGGACGCGGTGAAGGCGTCGGAGCCGTACACTTGCGAGCCGTCGATGAACGAAGTGGTGAAGTTTACTTGTTGGCGCGGATTGCCTGGGGCCGTGCCGGTGGCGGGATCGAACAGTGAGCGGGGCAATTGCACCAACTGGTTCGGCGCGAAGATGTCGTCGTTCGTGGGAATGCGGAAGGAGACGAATTCAGTTGTTGCGGATTGAGTAGCTTGGATGTCGTGGCTGAGCAGGTTGCCAAAGGCGTAGACATAACCGGACAAGCACCGGTCATCGGGGTGCGATTGGGTCTGCCGCATCAGGGCGACGCCCACGCTGCGCGGATTGGCGAGTCCGGCCATGCGGGGCGACGAAATGCCGTTGTCGTAGGCGGCGGGGGCAATGCGGGCGAAGTCGGTATTCGCGGCGCCCCAGTCGGCATGTGTGAGGTTGTTTCCGGATCCATCAAACGATCGAATCTGCGCGGCGAGAATGGCGTCTGCTCGGAGGAAAAACAGCATAAGCGCAGCGGCAATGCGCGCGCAGCGGTGGCGGCGGGACATAATAGACCCTCCTTACTAGGGTTGAAAGATTTGGGCAGGCCGCGCCGCCGCGCAGGGCGATCGAGCGCCCGACGAAGAGGCGGCCGCGACTACCGACTTGCCGCAACCCTAGCCCTTGAACAAGGGAGACCGAAAAGATGGCCGTATGCCGATTTAGGCGCCGAGAAGCGTGACGCTAACGGAAAGAATGAATAACTGCTTGATGAATCGCTTCACTGCACTTGCAGGCATGAACAGGCCGACTTGCCGGCCGGTGGGTTGCGGATAACGCAGGCGGGAATTAGATCATTAGCAACGCCTTGGAGAAGAGATACCGGCGTTTTAGCCTTTTCAAAACCGCGGTGCAAGCAAATTTTGACATAAATGTCGGCTTAGCGAGGAATGTCCGCATGGCAGGTTCGGAGTTGATGCGCCGGCAGTTCTTGTCGTGGGCGATTGGCGGATGCACTGCTCTGGTTGGCGCGAGAACTTCTGGCGGCGCCGAGCCGGGCATCAGTGTTGCAGGCGTACACGCGCTCGGGCGCCAGTTCTCAGGCAACGAGGTGGGCGTCACGGGGATGGACGGCGCCACGAGTTTGGTGCTGTCGAGCGGCGAGGCGTTGTGGGTGTTTGGGGATACGGTGGAGGGGCCGTTTGAATCGATTCGGAAGGTGGACCTCGCGCCGCTGCGATCGAATACAGGCGTGATTGTGTCGCGGCAGGATGTTTCGGGCGGGGTGAAGTCATTTCGCTTTCTGGCGACGGCGGATGGAAAGCGGCCGCGGCAGCTTGTGCCGTTTGCGAAAGGCGAGGATCCGTCGAAGACGCGGCTTTGGGCCATTCATGGGGCGTGCGTGGGACGGCGGGCGTATTTGTTTTATCATCGGATTTCGCTGAAACCGGGCGTGGATGTGTTCGCGGACTTTTCGCTGGAGGGAATGGGGCTGGCGCGCGGTGACGTGGACAAGCTGGAGTTTGAGCGGCTGGCGGCGCCGGGTGGGACGCGGGAGTTTTGGAAAGGAGATCAGCCGACGTTTGGCGTGTGGGTGGAGCGCGACGGTGAGTACTTGTACGTATGGGGAAGCCTGATGACCGGCATGCTTCTGGCGCGCGTGCGGGTGGAGCGGATTGAGAAATTGGGGGCGTATGAGTACCTGGTCGAGGCACCGACGCTGAAGTCGCCGAGCGCGAAGCCGAGATGGGGCAA
>JAICUM010000325.1 GCA_025935855.1 Pirellulales bacterium
GAGCCGCTCGGTGATGAAGTCCAAACGATGGTCGAAGTCGCCGCCGGCTTCCTTGATGGCCCGCTGGGCCAGCGTGCGGGACGCTTCGACGAACTGCGGGTCGTTCAGCGTCACCAGCGCTTGCAGCGGCGTATTGGTCCGCTCGCGCAGCACCGTGCATTGTTCGCGGCTGGGCGCGTTGAAGATTTCCATTGACGCGGGCGGGGCCGAGCGCTTCCAGAAGGTGTACATGCTGCGGCGGTAGAGCGACTCGCCGTGGTCCTGCACGTAGTCGCGCGTGTTCGAGCCGATCATGGCGACCGCTTCCCACACGCCGGGCGGCTGATAGGGCTTCACGCTTGGGCCGCCGATTTTCGGCACGAGCAGACCGCTGGAGGAGAGCGCCAGGTCGCGAACCATCTCGGCGTCCATGCGGAACCGCGGGCCGCGCGACATGAGGCGATTGTCGGCGTCCTTCTCGAGTTTTTCGGGCGTGATGTCAGCGGATTGCCGGTACGCGGCGCTCATCACCAGGAGCTTGAAAAACTTCTTCACGTCCCAGCCCGATTCCCGGAACTCGACCGCCAGCCAGTCGAGCAACTGCTGATCGGACGGCAATTCGCCGGTGACGCCGAAGTCGCCCGCCGTGCGGACGATTCCGGTCCCGAAGACGTCCTGCCAGAAGCGGTTCACGGTGACGCGCGCCGTGAGCGGATGCTCCGGCTGCAAGAGCCACTTGGCGAAGCCGAGCCGATTGCGCGGCAAGTCGCTTGGATATGCCGGCAGGAAGGCGGGCGTCGCGGGCGTCACCTCGTCGCGCCGCTGCGTGTACTCGCCCCGGTACAGCACGTAGGCCTTGGCTGGTTCAGGCCGTTCCTGCATCACGTGGGCGACCGAGCTACGGCCTTGAATGTCGGCTTTCTCCTTGGCCAATGCGTCGCGCTTCGCGACCAGCTCTTTGGACGGATCGTCGAGGTTCGCCAGCCACCAGCTGAACAGCGCGTCCACGTCCGCCGTGGCGCGTTTGTCCGGCGCGGCGGCCAGTAACGTCGAAAGTAGCGCGGCGTTGGCTAGGGACGACGTTTCACTCGCCGCCAGGGCGCGGGCGTAAATGCGAACGTCCTCAAGCGTGACGCCCGACAGCGGCGAAGTCGTGTGCCGTTGGCCGATCTTCAGCGGCACGGTCGTGCGCGTGGTTTCGGTGAGCGAATCCGCCGCGGTGTTGGTCGGCTTCGCCTGGCCGTTCACATACACCTTGATGCCCGAGGCCTTCTTGCTGCCGTCGTAGGTGATGGCCACGTGGACCCACTGATCAGCCGGCAATTGCTCCTGCGTGACGACCTTCACCGCGTTGTTCGGCCACTTGTTGATGATGTGCATGCCGACGCGGCGGCCCTCGATCCAGAAGTCCCAGCCGCGGAAATCGTGCTGGTCGTCCATGCGAGCGAGGATCGAGCCGCTGGAATCGTTCGCCGGCAGCTTCACCCACGCGGCGACGCTGTAGGGCTGCGTGGCTTCGAAGTCGCCGGCCTCCGGCACTTCCAGGACGACGCCTTGGTTCAAATACGCGGCCTGGGGACTCGACTTGCCGGGCCGCCACTGGACCGTTGCCGGCAGCGGCGCTTCGCGCGGCTGGTCGCTGAGCGCGTAGTGGACGGTCGGGCCGTTGTCATTCAGCGGCACGGCAAGGTGCAGCGCCGCCGACGGTATCCACGATTGAAAGCCCTTGGGATCGGTCTTGGCCAACCACGTGTCGAACGCCGGCTTCGCGGCCTGTTTGCGATCGGCGATCGCCTTCTCCGCCGCCGGCAGTTCCGTGTCGAGCGCCTTCCACCGCGGCATGTCGGCGTCCGGCGGCGCCATCACTACGGGCGGCGTGTCCTTCACGTTGCCGTCCATCGGCCGCTGCGTCGTGTTGTTGAAGAACGCCGACATCGCGTAGAACTCTTTCTGCGACAGCGGGTCGAACTTGTGATCGTGGCACACCGCGCAGCCGGCCGTGAGCCCCATCCACACTTGCGAGGTCGTCTCTGTGCGATCGCGCGTATAGAGGACGGCGTACTCTTCGTCGATGGCGCCGCCTTCGCTGGTGGTGATGTTGCAGCGGTTGAAGCCCGAGCCGATCTTGTCCTCCAGCGACGCGTTCGGCAGCAAATCGCCGGCGAGATTCTCGATCGTGAACCGGTCGAACGGCATATTCGCGTTAAAGGCCTTAATGACCCAATCACGGTACGGCCAGATCTCGCGATAGTTGTCGATATGAATGCCGTGCGTGTCGCCGTAGCGGGCCGCGTCCAGCCAGTAGCGGCCGCGGTGCTCGCCCCATTGCGGCGAGGCGAGCAGCTTGTCCACGAGCTTTTCGTATGCGTCGGGCGATTTATCGGCGAGAAACGCTTCCAGCGTTTCGGGCGCGGGGGGTAAACCGGTGAGATCGAGCGCCACGCGGCGGGCGATGGCATGGCGATCGGCTTCCGGAGCGGGCGCCAGCCCGGCGGCTTCGAGCTTGGCTAGTACAAAGCGATCGATCGGGTTGCGCACCCACGATTCGTTCTTCACCGCCGGCAATTCGGGACGCTTCGGCGCGATCAGCGACCAGTGCGGCTGGTACTCGGCGCCTTCCTTGATCCAGCGGACGAGCGTTTCCTTTTGCGCCGGGGTGAGCTGCTTCTTGGTTTCCGGCGGCGGCATCCGCTCGGAGTCGTCCTCCGAGAGAACCCGGCGGATCATCTCGCTGGAATCCAGATCGCCCGGCGTGATTGCCGCCATCTCGATAGCGGTTTCGCGGCGGTCTAGCCGCAGGTCGGCCTTGCGCGAAGCGCTGTCCGCCCCGTGGCAGGCGAAGCAATTCTCCAGGAGGATCGGCCGAACGTCGCGGTTGTACTGGACCTTGCCTTCGGCAGCCGGCGCGAAGGACGGCAACAGAGCCGCGGCGAGCAACGACAGCAGTGAAAGCGTTCGGCTTGGCACTGGCATGGGGTGGCGAGAGACGCCAGGCGGGACACGAGGCGGGTAAACGACGTCGCTATCAGGAAACGACGCACCGCCAGCTATTTTCGCGACAAACGCGGAGGATTGCCAGTCTGAAGAGGGTGAAAGTTTCGCGTAAAGTGCAAATTTGCCCGGGTTTACGGCGCGGAATCGTTTGTTGAGCATTTCCGCTGGCGCCGCGACGCGCGAAAGCCGCTCCGCCCAATCAGCCGATACACAGGTTAAGCGGCGTCGGCCAAAAGTAGGTCCCGCTTGCCGAGCGGGACCTAAGCGAAACGAAACGATTCGACGTTTCCGGAAAGGTCCCTTCCGGCAGAAGGGACCTACTTGGGCTTTTGAGCAATGCCGTCTTAGACCCAACCTTCCCGCCGCGCCGCATTCTCCGCAGCGCCTCCTGCTTACCTATTTTGGTGCATCTATGCCGCGTGTTGCCTTGGCTACGGGCCTTTCGTTGGTTGGCATGACTCTGGCCTTGGCGACAACCGCTTCGGCCGAAACGGTGAAACAAGCGAAAGGCGGCACGCTCAGCAAGCCGCCCGCGGTCATGCAGAAGAGCATCAGCGCGTTCGTGCCCGGCACAGGCACGTGCATCGACTACGTGAGCGACGACTTCGAGGAGAAGGGCTGGGACTTCGTCCACAAACCGCCGAAAAGTTCGCGCGAGCAGGATAAAGAAGAGCGCGCCCCGCTGGGACGCTCGACCAATGACCTCTGGCTCGAAGGCCCGGAGCGCGGCGAGCCGGATCAATTGGAAGTCGTGACGACGCCAAAAGACGGCCTGTCGGGAAGCAAGCACGCGCTCATGATGCGCACGCTTCACTCCGGAATTCCCGGATTGAACACGTACGACGTGCAGCAGGACGACCTCATCTCGAACTGCGTCGCGCGGCTGAACGGCGGCATCCCCGTGTCCGAGCGGCCCAGCGTCGTCGTGCGCGTGTGGTTGCCGCCGGTCGAGCAGTGGGAGCGGCGGTCCGGGCCGCAGTTCGGCTTCCGCGCGAGCGTTTCGACGACGACTCATAAGAAGAGCTTCTTCGGCGGCGCCGGGAGCGAGGTCGAGCCCTATTGGCCCGGCATGTGGGTCCATTTCCGCGCGGGCGGCCAGCGCGGCGAGAAGGAAGACTCCGCGTTCATCACCGTCCGTAGCAACAAGATGGGCTGGGACTTTCCGGCAAGGGAGATCGAAGAGTTCGGCTGGTGGACGTTCGGCTTGTCGTTCTCCTCTGACGGCATGGTCCACTACTATGCCAGCCCGGGCGTCGATAATCTCACCTCCGCCGACTACATCACGTCGCAGTACCCCTACGGCTACACGGCCGAACAGTTCCGCACCTACTTCTTTGACGTGTGCAATCGCAACGACGGCCAGACGTGGTCCACGCCGTTTGTGATCGACGACCCGAAGTTATACCTCGGCGAGCCGTGGCGCGTGCAGTCGCTCATCCAGGCGAAGGAAGAGCAAGTCGCCCGCGCGGCGGCCCGCAAGGAAGAGATGGCCCGCCAAATGGCCGCCCGCAAGGAGGAGCAGGCCAAGCGGATGGCGGCGCGGCAGGAGATGATGGAGAAGAACGCGGCGATGCGCAGCTCGCAGCGTTCGCGGCGGACTCGATAGACCGTAGCGACTTCCAATGGCCGCGCCGGACGATTTTACGAGTCGTCCTCTTGCGCCGATTCCTCGCACGGGTAAGGCTCGACTTCGCCGCGGAGCTGGCAGATGGCGTTGTGGGCGGCGCGCTGTTCGGATTCCTTCTTGCTCTTGCCCCAAGCGGCGCTGAAGCGGCGCGTGCCGAGCTGGGCGCACACTTTGAAGCACTTGCTGTGGTCGGGGCCCTTTTCGTCCAGCATCACGTAGTTCGGCGTCACGCTGAATTCGCGCTGGGCGAGCTGCTGCAACAGCGATTTGAAGTTGCCGCCGAATTCGCTGGAGACGGCGGATTCGATTTCCGGGCCGACGTGCTCAAGGATGAATTCGCGCGCCGGCTGCATGCCGCCGTCCAGATAAATCGCCGCGACCAGCGATTCAAACGCCGCGGCAAGCACCGAGCGCGGCACCTGCGGGTCGGCGGCCATGCCTTTGCCGAGGATCAGGTGCTCGTCCAGGGAGAGCGCGTCGCTCATCCGGGCGCACGTCTCGCGGCTGACGACGACCGATTTGATCTTCGTCAGCTCGCCCTCAGAGTACTCTGGGTACTGGTGAAAGAGCTGCTCGCACACCACCATGCCGAGCACGGCGTCGCCGAAGAACTCCATCCGCTCGTTGGACGCCAGCCGATGCTGAACGCCCGAGGCATGGGTGAGGGCGGCCTCCAGGAGCTGCGGATCGCGGAACGTGTACGCGATCCGGGTTTGGCAGGCTTCGAGGTCGCCGCGCAAATCGCTGGCGCCGGAGAGAGAATCGGTGCTCATCGCAATGAAATCATTGCGGAGGCTTCGCTGACGCAGCTGTTCCGCCCGAGTGGCGGAAGGCTGCAGCGGCAGAGCCCTCGCTTGGAAAAACGTCCGGGGCAAACTTCCGGCGAACGATGCCGAAGGTTTCTGCCGCGAACCTACGAGTGTTAGGCTAGCTGGCGGCGGTTGGCGAGTCAATGTTAAGAGGACGCAAAACGGGGTCGGGAGTATTTTGCCACAGGGGACCACCCACCGCGAAAAGCACCCCCCCGGGCCCAAGACTACCCACCCCGGCCGAGCC